>JBKPNA010000432.1:0-4715 GCA_046765695.1 Actinomycetota bacterium
TCACGCCGTTCGCGGCCTCAGCCGTGGGAGCGTGTTCACAGTTGCGGAGAAGCTGCACGAGCAGCTGAAGGTCGCCGAGGACTCCGGGGTGACGATTCTCTTCGAGCCGCACGGCCCGATCATCGGAACGATCGATGGCACCGCCGTCCTGCTTGAGCGGATCAACTCGCCCGCCGTCGCCCTCAGTTTGGACGCCGATAAATACTGGCTGGCACTGACCCGGTGGAATACGCCCGGACCTGCGGTGAAAAAATCCAGCACGTGCACTGGACAGATCTCGGCGTCGATTGGGAGGAGCGCCGCGGCAACATCTACGGCTGCGGGACGTCGACCATCGTTCTTGGCTCGGGCGTCATCGACATCGAGGGCTCCTTCCGGGCGCTTGAGAAGGCGGGCTTCGACGGCTACTCGACGCTCGAGGTCGGCGGCGACGACGCCGTGCTCGCATCGGCGGAGTACCAGCAAACCCTCGGCGCGGTGCGGTGACGTCCGATCAAGAGTTCGGAATCGGTCAAGTCGGGCTCGGATCGATCACTGTCGCACATCGGCAGGGGTACCGGCTGTATGGCCAGCCGGTCGTCGCTGGGTACGACCCGAACCCGGAGGCGCGGGAACGGTTCGCGGAGGAGGAGCCGGAAGCGACCATTTATACGACCCTTGAGGCCCTGCTCGCGGACCCTCGGGTCGGACTGGTCGATCTCGCGACGCCGCACCACCGCGCGACCCGTCTGCCGGTCGTGCAGCGAGTTGCGGACGCCGGTATCCCAATGCTCATACAGAAGCCCCTCGCGTACCGGTACGCGGATGCGCTCGAGATAGTCGAGGCCGTCGAGCGGAACGGTGTGACGGCGATGGTCAACCAGAACATGTGCTTCACACCCGGTTCGCTCCGGCTGATCGACGCCCTGATGAACGACGAAGCGGTGGGTCGGCCCGACTTTGCACAGGTGACCGTGCAGTACGTGTTCGACCTGCCCGACCACCCCTGGTTCGGCAAGGACGACCGCTGGTGGACGGGCGCGCTGACGGTGCACCACTTTGGGCTGCTGCAGCTGCTGTTCGGGCCGCCGGAGACCGTATATGCGGTTACCGGGCGTGACGAGTCGCAGCCCGGCATCACGGTGGACGGCTTCGGACACCTGCTCCTGCGTTACCCCGGCGGCATGGCTGCCGCGGTGACCTCCACGGGTACTTATTACGGGACCGATCCCGTGCCGCACGGCAATGAGAAGCTTTGGGTTCAGGGTTCAGAGGGCATCGTGGACTGGCGCCCCGAGGGCGGCCTTTCGATCTCCCGCCGACGCGGGCTGGAGTTCGAAATCACCCAGGTCGAGTGGAACCGCGAGCGGCGCTGGTTCCCAGATGCGTTCGGCCTTACGATGGTCCACTTTCGGCAGGCTCTCGCCGCCGGGCGGACGCCCCTGTGCGCGGTCACCGACAATCTCTACGTCATGGCGCTGATCGAGGCGGCGTACCGGTCCAGCACGGAGAACCGCGTAGTTCCGCTCGCCGAAATCATGGGCGAGCGCTGGGACTCCCATTACGGAACGGGGTGGTCGCATGGGTTCTGCGATTGGGCCGCCCCAGAGGTGATCGAGGTGACCGCGTGACACGGCTCTCCTGGCAGGAAACCGGCTCTGGTAAGGCAGCCGTTGTGACCGATGAGGGCCGTCGCCTTGCCGACTACTCCTGGTCGGACGCGAAGAACCACCCGTACTTCTCGGCGGTGCGGCCGCTGCAGCACAACGGGATCCTCACCAATACCGCGCCCTGGGACCACCGGTGGCACCATGGGCTGTGGTGGTCCTGGAAGTTCCTCAACGGCGTCCTGTACTGGGAGGACCACGAGGGGTACGGGGGCGGCTCCGGCGTGATGGGGCATTCCGTCGTTACTGGCCACACGGTCCGCACCGATTACGGCATAGTCGAGATCAGCGAAGAACTCGAGTGGAGGCCGGTCAGCTCCGGTGACCCGGTCCTCCGGGAGCGACGATCCATCCTGCTCCACACCCAGCTCGCCGGGGTGGACGCGTGGGCCCTCGACTGGGATTCGGTCTGGACGGCAGAGGTTCCCGTCGAGTTCACGGCCACCCCGTATCCCGAGTACTGGTGGGGCGGCTATGGCGGGCTGAATTATCGCGCGGCTCGCTCCATGGCGGCCGGCGAGACGATCATCGCCTCGGAGGACCGGACCGGGCGGGAGGCCGTCCACTCCCTGCCCGGCGCCTGGGGCGCACTGCTCGGCAACGTTGACGGCGCGGGAACGGATGAGCCGAACGCACCCGCGTTTGGCGGGGTGGCTCTCCTCGCGCATCCCGGCAACGCACCGGTGCCGATCTATGTGTTCTCGGCAGCCGACGACTTCGGCTTCCTGGCCACCGCGCCCCTCATGCATCGGGCCATGCAGCTCCCGGCGGGCGAGAACCTCCGCATGCGGCACCGGGCCGTGATTCTCGGCACCGCCGTGGATCACTCGGCCCTCGACAGGCTCTCCCGCCAATACGGCGGGGAAGAGCATCGGCATCAGCCGAAGACCCAGCACTGAGCTCGACGCAGTGAATGACCCCCTATGCCGACCACGTTGCGCAGGTGACCGTCTCGCTTCGGAAGTTGAACTCAGACATCCGGGACACGAAGCCTGATCGGGTAACCGCCAGAAACGGTAAGCCCTCGGACATCGGCGTCTCGTCCCAAGAGCGGATTCGGCCCGTGGCTATGCTGCCGCATTGCTAGTCGCCTGGCACCCTCCTTCCGGGCACCTTAGAGTTGGGCTCTGTCCCTGAGCCCGGTTGGTCGCGGTTCCTGAAGCGCGGAGCCACGTCTCGGCCAACTTTGAGGAGAAGCAGATGAGCGACCAGCAGGAATTGGACCGAATTCGCGGCGTCATCGACTCGGGACCCTTCACCGACACGTGGGACTCGTTGTCGGCCTACGAGCCGCCACGCTGGTTCTGTGATGCCAAGTTCGGCATCTTCATTCACTGGGGGGTCTACTCCGTCCCGGCCTTCGGCAACGAGTGGTACGCGCGCAACATGTACCGGCAGGCCCGGCCGGAGTTCGAGCACCACCGCGCGACGTACGGCCCGCAGGACGAGTTCGGGTACAAGGACTTCATCCCGATATTCGCCGCCGACTCCTACGAACCAGCGGAGTGGGCCAAGCTGTTTCGCGAGGCGGGAGCGCACTTCGTGGTGCCGGTCGCCGAACACCATGACGGCTTCGCCATGTACGACACCGACCGCAGTCGCTGGAAGGCTAGCGCGATGGGACCGAAGCGAGACGTGATCGGACAGCTCGCCGAGGCGTCCCGCCGTCAGTCACTGGTCTTCGGTGCTTCCAGCCACCGCGCTGAGCACTGGTGGTTCATGAACGGCGGCACCAGTTTCCCTTCCGACGTCCTGGAGCCTGCGAGCGCCGACTTCTACGGCCCCGCACAGTCCGAGGCGATGCAGCCCAACGACGGCTTCCTGATCGACTGGTTCCTCCGCACCATCGAGATCATCGACAAGTACGAGCCGCAGGTCCTGTGGTTCGACTGGTGGATCGAGCAGCCGGCCTTCGAGCCGTGGCTCCGCAAACTCGCCGCGTACTACTACAACCGGGCTCATTCCTGGTCCCGCGGCGTCGTGTTGCAGCACAAGTACGACGCGTTCAAGCCGGGCACGGCCATCTTCGACATCGAGCGTGGCGCCCTCGCCGGTATCCGTCCCATGGTCTGGCAGAACGACACGTCGGTGTCTCGCAACTCCTGGTCCTACATCGAAGGCCACGACTACAAGAGCGCCGCAGAGATCATCTCCGAGCTGGTCGACGTGGTGTCGAAGAACGGAGTTCTGCTGCTCAACATCGGGCCGAAGCCCGACGGCACCATAGCCGAACCGGAGCAGGAGCTGCTGCGTACGATCGGGCGTTGGCTCGGTGTGCACGGGCAGGCCATCTACGGCACCCGGCCCTGGAAGGTCGCCGCGGAAGGGCCCACCGAACAGCGCAGCGGCTACTTCACCGACTCCTCCGCCACCAGCTATACCAGCCAGGACATCCGCTTCACCTACCGGAACGGACTGCAGGGCGAGTTCATCTACGCCACGGCCCTCGACTGGCCAGACGACAGCACACTGCTGGTCACCAGCCTCGGCCAGGCCGCGGGACTCGGTGTGGGACGTATCGACGGTGTCCAGGTGCTGGGTCACCAAGGGGACGTCGAGTGGTCGCTAGAGCCGGAAGGGCTGCGCGTGCAGCTGCCTGAGAACCCTCCGAGCGAGTTCGGGGTCACGGTCAGCATCGAGGTGGCCCCGGAACAGGCCCGAACCCGCCGTACCGGCTTCCACCTGTAGTTGTGCATGATCACTTTGCGCTGTGCGGCCGTGGAAGCCCGCACTCATGACCTTGGAGTCAGGCGACCTGCTGCTCAGCGGGCGCCGGAGGCGTGACGCGGTCGGGCCGCTTCCCGTACCTCCGCCAAGACGACGTGGTGCAGCTTGGGGGCTGCTTCCCTGATCGTGGGCAGAGGCGGGTGGCGGTCGACTGCACACACCGAGTACGTGGCGCTGAAGGAGGTCGACGGTGGCGCACCGATCGGCGACCTGGCCCTGGACGACCCGCAGCGGTTCACCGAGACCACGCCGCCTAACGTCACCGCACCCATGCCACGGCTGATCCCCAGGCCCAGTCCGGCCGCCATGTTGTCCCCGGTTCCAGGAGCGATCGCCACCCCG
>JBKPNA010000433.1:0-3260 GCA_046765695.1 Actinomycetota bacterium
CGAAGGCATCCGGAGAATCTTCGAAGAGATGCGAGCGCTCGGACTCACGGATCCGATCTACACGCAAACATCCGGCAGCGTCAGGCTGACGCTGACCTCGGCCACCCGGCTCGACCCAACCGTGGCGGCACGGCTGCCGGCAGGTAGTGGCGACGTACTCGCATTGCTGCGCCAAGCCGGGCGCCCTTTGGGGACAGGCGAGATCATGGAGCTCGTTGGGCGCTCCCGACCATGGGTCAAGGAGGTTCTGACAGCACTCCGCGATGAGGGTGAAGTCGAGTGGTCTGGACGGTCAGCCAAGGACCCCCGGGCAACTTGGTCTGTCGCTAGCTCGACGAGACTCTAAACGACATTAAAGTAATTTAGAGTAGGTTTAGCGTTGGTCGCCGCTAAGCACGTGGCACGTGACGTGTTGCGGCCCACGCCAAATGGGTGAAGCTCCGGCCAAGTATGAGTTGGCCGGAGCTTCTGCGCCGTTGCTCGAGAGTCGAAACCCTCAGCGCTGGCGTAGGAAAGTTCTACTCCCCCACCGGCGTCCACCGCAAGAGCCTCGTCTGGTCGGTTTTTCTTCACCGGCGTGTCCCCTTGTTTTTACGGCGTGTCGTGGATTATGGACGCCGGACGCGTGTCGCTCCAGGCCCCGAGATCCTCGGCGGCGCAGACTGGAGCCACATGGCCTGTGGCCCTGCCGGGTATGAGCCGGCAGGGCCTTCCGACTTTTCCGGGATGGCGGACACTGGACAGGTGACCGTCAGCGTATTTGACCTGTTCAGCATAGGAATTGGACCGTCCAGCTCACACACGGTCGGGCCGATGCGGGCTGCCGGGCGCTTCGTCGCATCCCTGGCAGAGGAGGGTCTGCTCGGCCGGACAGGCCGCGTGCAGGCGGAGCTGTTCGGCTCGCTGGGCGCTACGGGGCACGGCCACGGCAGCTACAACGCGGTGCTCTGGGGGCTGGAAGGCGAAGACCCGGAGACGGTCGACGTCGGCCGGGGTCCGCAGCGAGCCGCGGAGATCACCAGCACCGGCCGGCTTCGGCTCTGCGGCACCCACGAGATCGACTTCGATCCGGAGAACGACCTGATCCTGCACCGCCGCCGGTCCCTGCCCTTCCACCCGAACGGCATGACGTTCACCGCGTACGCGGACGGCGGGGTCCTCAGCCAGCGGACGTACTACTCCATCGGTGGCGGTTTCGTGCTGGACGACGACGGGTCGGGCACGCCGGCCCTGCTGCCCGACCCGACCCCGGTGCCGCATCCCTTCCGGACCGGGACCGAGCTGTTGCAGATCTGTCGCGACCAGGGTCTGAAGGTCAGCCAGGTGATGCTGGCCAACGAGTGCGCACGCCGCCCGGAACAAGAGGTACGCGCTGGGCTGGCCAAGATCTGGAAAGTGATGAGGGAGTGCGTCGAGCACGGCTGCCGGACCCCCGGAGTGCTACCAGGCGGGCTGAAGGTCCGCCGGCGGGCCGCCGACATGTACGCACGGCTGGTCGCCGACTCAGGATTCGGGCCGGGAGTCGATCCCCTGCGGGCGCTGGACTGGGTCACCCTGTGGGCGTTGGCGGTGAACGAGGAGAACGCCTCCGGGGGCCGGGTGGTGACGGCGCCGACCAACGGCGCAGCCGGCGTCATCCCGGCCGTGCTGCACTATGCGGTGACCTTCCTGCCGGGGACGGACGATGATGACGTCGCCGACTTCTTGCTGGTGGCCGGCGCACTGGCGGCCATCTACCAGCAGACGGCATCGTTGTCCGGTGCGGAGGTCGGCTGCCAGGGAGAGGTCGGCACCGCCTGCTCGCTGGCGGCCGGTGCCCTGGCCCAGCTGCTCGGCGGCACTCCCGAGCAGGTCGAGAACGCTGCGGAGATCGGGATGGAGCACCATCTCGGCATGACCTGCGATCCCGTCGGCGGGCTGGTTCAGATCCCCTGCATCGAACGCAACGCGGTGGCGTCGGTCAAGGCGATCACCGCGGCCAGGCTGGCGCTGCACGGCGACGGCACGCACACCGTCAGCCTGGACAAGGTGATCAAGACCATGATGGAGACCGGCGCGGACATGAAGGTCAAGTACAAGGAGACGGCCCGGGGCGGCCTTGCGGTGAATATCGTCGAGTGCTGACGGCCCACTCCTCCCCTCTTCACCCTGGCACGTGCGCGATCCGAGGCTTCTCAGGGGCGTGGCAGCATGGCCGCCGTGGAGCGTACCGTCACCACTCATCTCGATCTCGGTCTCGAAGGCCCGGCCAAGCTGGTGTTCAGCGTCGCCGTGGCCAAGGGGGTTCCGCTGAGCCGGGAGTCACTGACCATGACGGCCGACGGGGAGCCCAGGACTGCCACCGAGCTGATCGATGTGACGGGCAATCGGCTGCATGTGCTGGAGGCGAACGCCGGCCTGTTCACACTTGACTACGAGGCCGTGGTGAGTGGCCAGTCGGTGCCGGCCCCGGTCGACGAGTTCGACCTGATCACCTATCTGCGGCCCAGCCGCTACTGCGAGTCCGACACGCTCGGTCCCACCGCAGCGAGTGAGTTCGCCGGCCTTGCCGACCAGAAGCTGCTCGCAGCGGTCGCCGAGTGGGTGGCCGACAAGCTGGCCTACGTTCCCGGATCGAGCCTGCCCACGGACGGCGCGGTACGAACCCTGCTGGGACGCCGTGGTGTCTGCCGCGACTTCGGCCACCTGTCCATCGCTCTGCTCCGAGCCCTCACCGTGCCGGCTCGGCTGGCAGCCGTGTTCGCCCCCGGACTCAGCCCGATGGAGTACCACGCTGTCTGCGAGGCGTACGTCGACGGCGGCTGGTACGTCGTCGACCCCACCCGGCTGGCGCCGCGGCAGAGCCTGGTCCGGGTGGCCACCGGCCGGGATGCCGCCGACACCGCCTTCCTGACCAACTTCGGCGGCCCGGTGACCCTCACCGACATGCAGGTGACCGCGGTGGTCGACAACTTCGGGACGGATGACGGGTCAGAGCTCATCCAGCTCCGCTAGCCGCGGGCATCCCAGCCGCGCCGTCAAGCACGCTGCACCTTTTGGGCGATGCTGCACCCGCTGCAGATGGTGCAGCGTCGAACTTAAGGGTGCAGCGTGGTTGAGGTGGCGCCGGCCGGGTGCGCACAGGACCCCCTCCCCACGGAAGATCATCTGCGCTAGGGTTCATCTCAGCGAGAGGTCACGCCGACCTCTCCACTCGGATCGTCGGGCACGTTCCTGCCCGTGGAAAGGAAGTGTGGCGTGGCCACTGTTTCGTTCGTTGA
>JBKPNA010000434.1:0-2697 GCA_046765695.1 Actinomycetota bacterium
GGTTACAGCATCGCTGCGTACCGAGAAAGCCTGGGCGGAATCTACGCCGGGAGTTGACAAAGTGCGCCGCGCTGGACCCGAAACCGACGACCCGTGGATAGAGAGCGACGCTCCCCGGATTCTCGAGGCCGCCCTGACCTCTCTCAGGTCGAGTACTCGGCGTTCTCCCGGACGTAGTCGTAGGTCAGGTCGTTCGTCCAGATCGTTGCGCCGTGGGTGCCATTGCGTAGGTTGACCTCGACCATGACCGCCCGGCTCGTCAGGTCTACGAGCTCCCGTGGGTCTCCGATCGCTCCGTCGCGGCAGACCTGGACCCCGTTGAAGGCCACATCGATTCGATCCGGGTCGAAGTCCGCGGCCGTCGTGCCGATCGCGGCCAGCACCCGACCCCAATTGGGGTCGCGACCGAAGACTGCGCACTTGAACAGGTTGCTGCGGGCGATCGCCCGGCCCACTTCGACCGCGTCGGCCTCCGAGGCGGCATGCTGCACCGAGATGGCGATGTCGTGGGCCGCACCTTCCGCGTCCTGGAGCAGCTGCAGGGCGAGGTCTGAACAGGTCTGCTGCAGCGCGGCGGTGAAGTCGGACGCACGGGGACGTACGCCGGAGGCCCCGCTGCTCATCAGGATCACGGTGTCGTTGGTGGACATGCAGCCATCGCTGTCCACCCGGTCGAACGTTGTCCGGCACGCCTCGGCCAACTGGCCCTGGAGCTGATCCGGCTCGACGACGGCGTCAGTGGTCAACACCACCAGCATGGTGGCCAACCCTGGCGCCAGCATGCCGGCCCCTTTGGCCATTCCACCGACCGACCAGCCTTCGTCGGCGTAGCTGGCCTGTTTGGGCACCGAGTCGGTAGTCATGATCGCCTCCGCGGCAGCTGCTCCGCCCGATCGATCGAGCGCCCGCACCAGCTGCGGGACTCCGGCCGCGACGTTGTCGAACGGCAGCCGTTCCCCGATCAGGCCGGTCGAGCAGACCGCGACGTCCACCGCGCCGACGTCGGGCAGGTTCTCGGCGACCAGTTCGGCCGTCCGATGCGTGTCGGCGAAGCCCTCGTGTCCGGTGCAGGCGTTGGCACCGCCGGAGTTCAGAATCACCGCGCGCAGCCGGCCGTCGGCCAGTGCCTGCTGCGACCACAGCACCGGGGCCGCCTTGACGCGGTTCCGAGTGAAGACCCCTGCCGCGGCGAAGTCCGGGCCAGCGTTCAGCACCAGAGCAAGGTCGCGCCGGCCTGAGGACTTCAGCCCGGCTACAAGGCCCGCTGCGCGGAAGCCGGCTGCGGCAGTAACGCTCACGGCGCTACCCCGATCGTCGGCAGCCCGGTCGTTTCCGGCAGTCCGAGCGCAAGGTTCATGCACTGCACCGCGCCACCCGCGGTGCCCTTGGTCAGGTTGTCCATCGCTGCGACCGCGACGATGCGGCCGGCGCTCTGGTCAACCGCGACCTGCACGTGCACCAGGTTGGATCCCAACACCGACTGGGTCTGCGGCCACCGGCCTGCCGGTAGCAGGTGGACGAACGGCTCGTCGGCATAGACCGCGGCGTATGCCTCGTACGCCTGCTCCGAGCTCAGCTGCGGGTCGCGCACCGGAGCACTGCAGGTGGCGAGAATCCCGCGGGACATCGGCACCAGGACCGGCGTGAACGACACTGTCGGTGACTCCGCGCCGCAGGCGGAGAAGTTCTGCAGCAGCTCCGGAGTGTGCCGGTGCGTCCCGCCCACGCCGTACGCGCTGGCAGAGCCGATCAGCTCCGAGCCAAGGAGGTGTGGCTTGAGCGATCGGCCGGCACCTGAGGGCCCGCTGGCTGCCACGATCACCACGTCGCGGGCGTCGGTCAGTCCGGCCGTGATGGCCGGCAGCAGTGCCAGTGTTGCCGCAGTCGGGTAGCAGCCGGGAACGGCGATGTTCCGGGCTCCGGTCAGCTTGCCACGCTGCCCAGGCAGCTCCGGCAGGCCGTACGGCCAGGCGCCGGCGTGGGGAGTGTCGTAGTGCCGCTGCCAGGCCTCAGGGCTTTCCAGCCGGAAGTCTGCGCCGCAGTCGAGAACGACCGTCTCCGGCTGTAGCCGACCTGCCAGCGCCGCGGAGCTGCCGTGCGGCAGGGCGAGGAAGACGACGTCGTGACCCGCGAGGGTCTCCGGCGTCGTTTCGTCGACGATGCGGTCGGCGAGCGGTGTCAGGTGGAGCTGCTGCTCGACAAGCGGACGACCAGCGCTGGCTGCCGCGGTGAGCGCCCCGATCTCGACCAGCGGGTGGGCGTGCAGCAGGCGAAGCAGCTCGCCGCCCACATAACCGGTCGCGCCCGCCACGGCAACTCGGAACACCACGACGCATGACTATGTCATGGTACTCATGAACATGCAAATTCTGACGGCCTCTGCCACGCTTCCCCGTCGTTGTGTCCGTCGTCCTGTCACCCAGCTGCCCGGTCTACCGCGGAGAGTTGCCGGTTCGGCTGGTGCAGCTGAAGCAAGCCGACCAGCACATCTTTCAGCAGCAGCCGCGTTCCCAGGCCGCCACAGTCGAACGGCCGGTACCCGCCGGATCCGATCAGCCGGGCGCAGTGGTGCGCCCGCGCGGCGAGGGTCCGCCCCGCGTACATGTCGAGCCGAGCGCGCTCGTATCGGCTGATCTTCCGCCAGTACCTGGCGGCACGGCCTGCCGTACCAGCGAGCTCTGGATCGGTGACCTTGCC
>JBKPNA010000435.1:0-8715 GCA_046765695.1 Actinomycetota bacterium
GTATTGGAGGAGCCGCCGGTCTCCCGAATGACGCGTGAGTCGACGACCTGGGACAAGAAGCCGAAGCCATCTGGCCAGTCGGCTGCCCAACCGTTTTGGCACAGACCCAGCTTTTCCTTCACCACGAACGGCGGAAGACCGCAGTACTGCGCGAAGTAGTCGCCCTGCGGATAGGGCTTCAGCGTGAGCTTGATGCCAACTCGACTCAGCGCCTGCTGGAACGCCTCGGCAGTGGCCTTCTCCTTGGGGCGTTCGGGGCGGTAAGCAATGTTGGTCTCGAAGCCATTCGGCTGGCCGCAGGCCTCCAGTGATTTCTTAGCCGCGTCGACATCGCCCTTGTGATCAGGACCGTTCGGGTAAAGATCGAAATTTATGTGGCCCGGAATATTAGGCGGTAGCAGCGTGGTGGCCATATCCCCGCCCGCGAATGGGCCGCCAAATGCTGTCTGGTAGGCAGTGTGGTCCATGGCGTACATGATGGCCTTGCGGCAGTCGATGTTGTCGAGCGGAGGTACCGTCGGGTTGATTGAGGTGTACCACAGGCGCACACTGAGCGGGTTGTCCGAATTGTCTTTAAGAGCCGGATCCTGCAGCACGCGGCTTTGTGCGGCCGGTTGAACTCCAAGGGCCGCGACATCGACGTCGAGATCTCCGCTGATCAACCGATTGTCGATGTCGTCGGCATTGACATTGAGGCCGACCTCGATCCGATCAGGGAGCGCCTTGCGGTTGGGGTCGGTTGCTTGGTCCCATTGATCATTGCGGACCAGATTGAAGCTCTTACCTGGCTGCAGGTCTGCAAACTTGTACGGGCCAGTGGAGACGATCGAGTTCTTGTATTTGGCGCCGGTGTCCTTGGCCTTGGGCACCGGCATGGTGTCGGGTTGCTGGGCGAGATAGTCGAAAGCCGCGAACGGCTGCTTGATGTGGAAGACGATCGTGTACTTGTCCGGTGTCTCGATCGCCGAGTCGGTGTTCATATCGGGCGTCTTGTAGGGACCCTTGTAGCCGCTCGGCAGGTCGAGAAGGGCGTCCCAGTACGCCGGTCCGTTGGGGAAGGTCTGCTTGTCGATGGAACGCAACACCGCGTACTTCACATCGGCCGAGGTCACCTCGGTGCCGTCGTCGAACTTCACTCCCTTGCGCAGCTTGTAGGTCCACGTCTTGGCACCGTCGCTGGCCACGCCCGGGCCCTCTGCAAGATCAGGCACCAGCTGGTTGCCTTCTTTGCCCGGTGCGGACTTGAACATCATCAGCGAGCGACCATAGAGCCGCGCGAAGTTCCAGGACCAGGCGTAGTAGGTTTCGCCGGGGTCGAGGGTGTCCCAGTCACCAGGGTTCGCGAACTTCAGCGTGCCGCCCTTCTTGTCGGAGGGATTGACAACGCTGCTTGATGCGGCGTTGAACCCCGCCTGACTGCTCTGGGCAGCGCTCGGACCTTGGCCGCCGGATCCGCCGCCACCGCAGGACGCAAGCACCAGTGCGGCCGAAACGCCCACGGCGGCCAGGCTCCTGGCTCGCCAGGATCTCCAATGGTTCATTCCTGATTCCCTTCTGGGTTTGAGGGTCTCCCGATGTTTTCTATCGGTTGGCTCGAGGATCAAGGGCGTCGCGCAGCCCATCCCCGAACAGGTTGAAGGCCAAGACCGTGACGAAGATCGCCATGCCCGGCCAGAACATGAAGTGCGGCTGGGTGTAGAACACGACCGCGTCGGACAGCATCCCGCCCCAGCTCGGCGTGGGCGGCCGGATTCCGACACCGAGGAAGGACAGCGCCGCCTCGAACAGGATATTGGTGGGGATCAGCAGCGTCGAGTAGACCAGGATCGGCGCAATGAGGTTGGGCAGTATCTCGGTGCGCAGGACGTAGCCGCGGCGGGCCCCAAGGCTTCGGGCCGACTCGACGAATTCCCGCTCCCTGAGCGAGAGCGTCTGCCCACGGATGATCCGGCCGATATAGGGCCAGTTGAAGAATCCGATGATGAAGATCAGCAGTGCGATCCGCAGCTGGTTGCCCTGAAGACCGAACGCCTGGTCCGGGAAGACGCCGGCCAGGGCGATGGCCAAGACCAGCAGCGGGAAGGCCAGGAAGACGTCCATGAGCCGGCTGGTGAAAGTGTCGGTCCAGCCGCCGACGAAGCCGGAGATGATGCCGAGGGTGGTCCCGATGAACACCGACAGCAGTGTTGCCAAGAAGGCGATCAGCAGGGAGATCCGGCTGCCGTACACGACCCGGCTGAAGATGTCGCGACCGTTCACCGGCTCGATGCCCATGAGGTGATCCCAGCTCATCCCGCCGAACCGGCCGATCGGGGTGAGGGTGCCGCCCGCGGTGTCGATCAAGTCCTGGTGGAACTCGTTCGGCGGATCCCCGAGGTACTTCACGATCAGCGGCGCAAAGATGGCCACCAGGATGAGGAAGATCAGGAAGGCGCCGCCGGCGAGTGCGACCTTGTCCCTCTTGAGCCGCATCCAGGCGATCTGCCCGAGCGAGCGGCCCTCCGTCTGCCTGACGCCTGCGAGCACGGCCTCCGGTGCGGCGACTGCAGCCTCGGCGTCGACCTCAGGCGGTAATGTCAACTTCTCGCCTCCTACCCAGCAAGTAAACGTAGCTTGAAACGGCGGCGAACGCTCTCATTTCGCGTTGGTTGTGACCGCAGCGATAAGCTCTTCGGGCGTAGAAAATCTCAGGCCGCCCGCGAGCGCGCGGGGCATCAGTGGGTCTGAACAGTGGATCCACAATCATGTGGGCGGTGTGTGGGGCGTGGTCTGTCTGTCGGGCGCGTTCTTGATCTTCAAGTTGCTCTTGGAAAGTACACCTGTTCGATCGCGACCAGCAAGGGAGGCGTCCGCCTGCAGCGGGCTCACGTCTGTTCGGAGCCGAGCTTCGCCACCCATGCAGCACCTCAGTGAGGTGACCGCACGTGGAGCTGACCGCCGAGATGAATCAGGCCGTCCCAGAGGAACAGCTGGGCTTCGTCGCCACCGTGCGGGGGCGGAGCTCGGCCGCCCGCGCCAAGGCCGTGGCCATGACCGACGTCGACGCAGCGGTCATACTGCTGTCCCCGGCGCACGACTACGGCTGGGCGAGTCACTGATCGCGGCCCGCCGGCGCACCCACCGGCAAGCGCGGACAGACCAGTCGCCGCAATTCCCATAAGCAACTGGTTCCGCAGCACCGCTGATAACACTGCCTGATAAAGCCCACACAGCGGACGGAAGAACAGCCGCGAACGCTTGCACATGGGCGTCGGGGTCCCCCAAACTCGAGTAAACCGAATCGGGGGTGGTGTGATGGCGACAAGCGACGAAGCCCAACGAATCTTCGATCTGCAGCGCGAATACAAGTGGACCGCCAAAACGAGCAGCCCCCAGGTGCGCAAAGCGAAACTGAGCCGACTCCGCGGTGAGATTGTCGATCGCGCGGCCGACATCCAAGGCGCACTGAGCCAGGACTTGGCCAAGCCAGCTGGAGAGCCGTACGCGCCGGAAGTTCACAGCATGTTGACTGCGATCGACGATGCCGTGGAGCATCTTGAGGAGTGGACTTCTCCGGTTGTCGTGGAGCCGTCGCCGCAATTCGGGCCGCGGATCGCCCCAACGGTGGAGTACGAAGCGCGCGGTGTGTGTCTCATCTTCGGTCCGTGGAACATGCCGTTCCAGTTGCTGCTGGAGCCGCTGGTGCCAGCCATCGCCGCAGGCAACACAGCGATCTTGCGTCCCAATGAGTTGACCCCGAGCGTGGCCAAGATCAGCGTGGAGATCGTGCAAGCCGTGTTCGACGAGCGCGAGGTCGCGATCTTCGGGGGCGGAGTCGATATCGCGAACATGCTGCTTGAACTGCCGGTCGACCACATCTTCTTCACCGGCAGTCCCGCTGTCGGCAAGATCATCATGACTGCCGCAGCGAAGCACCTGTCGACCGTCACGTTGGAACTCGGGGGCAAATGCCCGGCGATCATCGACGGTACCCACGACGCCGTCGAGACGGCTGCACTGGTCGCGCGCGGCCGGCACCTCAACTCCGGACAGCTGTGCCTCGCCACTGATCATGCCTGGGTGAGCCGGGATCACCTGCCGGAGTTCTTGGCGCACTACAACGCCTGGATCGATGCCAACCTCTTTCGGAATGGACAGTTGGATGCCGCGGCTACCGCGCACATCGTGGACGAGCGGAATCTGCTCCGGATCTTGGGCTACGTCGAGGATGCGCGTGAGCGTGGCGCCCGGATCGCCCGAGGGGGTCACCGTGCCGCGGTGGCGGACGACATGATCGAGCCGACGATCGTGCTCGACGCGCCCCTCGACTCCAAGATCATGACCGAGGAGATCTTCGGCCCCGTGCTGCCCGTCCAGCCTTATTCGGACCTCGAGGAGGTGCTGGGCTACGTCCGCCGACACCCGAAGCCGCTGGCGATGTACATCTTCAGCGACGAACCAGCCTTCGTCGACGCGGTAATCGCCGGCACCTCATCCGGCGGAGTCACCGTCAATGGGTTCGCCACCCACATTGGAGAGTCCCGCCTGCCGTTCGGAGGCGTCAACAACAGCGGCACCGGCAGATACCACGGAGTTCACGGATTCCGTGAATTCTCCAACCAGCGGGCGATCGTACGACACCTGCCTGCGACTGCACCTCTTGCCGATGACAAGGCCGGATGAGAAGGGGCTTGTGGCCCTCAGGCCTGTGACAGCACCTCAGCGGCTGGAGCGGCCAGCGCGCGCTCGCGCGCGGCGCGCCGCTCGGCGGCTTCGCGGTAGGCGGCCTCAGCGAAGTTCGGATCGATCGGTGCACTGTCCACTCGTTGCCGCGGGTGCAGAGCGTCGATGTAGCGGCCGAGCTCCGGTCCGGACTCCCACGAGGTGATGAGGCAGTAGCGCGGCTCAGGACCGCGGTGCCAGACCGCGTGCCAGAGACGCTGCGTGTCGATGATGACCTGGGCGCCGGCAGGCAGCGGGATGCGCGTCTCCGTCGACGGGTCGTCGCGCTCGTCGCGCAGGATCATCACCGAATCGGCATCATCGGTGAGGTTGAAGAACCCCCGGACGACCCAGCCGGTGCCCTCGGGGTTGAGGCGGTTGTTGTCGTCGCGGTGCAGGTTGTAGATGCAGTCGGCGTACTCGTTGGGAGGCAGCTCGATGATCCGGCAGCGCCCGATGTTGGCGCCGGGCTCCTCAGCCCGTGCCTTCAGCCTGGGCGCCTTCTCGATGTTCTGCTGCACCCAGACCCCGTCCTTGTCCGGTTTCGGCGGGGTGTGGTTCCAGAAGCCGTCGCACTCCAGATCGCCGTACGCGCTCGCCAGCGGAGCGAATCGACTGGCGCCCGAGGAACGCCACCCGACGTAGTCGACGTCGAGCCACTCCTGAGGGTCGGCGGCCTGGTCATAACGGTCGAGGACGACATACCCGGACTGTTCCATGATCGGCAGGCGGACATAGTTCACGATGGTTGGGCCCCTCCCCTTCTGGGACGTACGAGCGATAGAACATACCACCCGAGTCGAGATACCCGCGATGCAAGTCTCATTGCGAAAGGTTCCGCCTGCCCATCAGATCTGTTGCCAAGCGCCGCTGCGCTCTACTCGCCGATACCGTACTTCAGCAGGATCCGCCCAGTCCGGCGACGCGCTGATCGGGCGCTCCGCAAGCGAGCCGGCGACGGCTGTCATCTGGACTCAGGTCGGTGCTGCGACGGAGAGGATGTTGCCCTCGCTGTCGGCGAGCTGCGCGATCCGAATACCCTCGCCGACCCGCTCACGCGGTGCATCGGTAACCCGGCCGCCGAGGGCAGTTGCGGTCTCCAGCGCCGCATCGAGGTCGGCTACCTCGAAGCCCAGCCCGCTGTTGCGCTCGCCACCAGTCCGTCCCGGGTGCAGCGCAATGGTCGCCCCGGCCACCACGAGCTCGCTCCAATGCGGGGTGTGCAGCAAGACCGTAGCGGCGAACGCGTCGACGTAGAAAGCCACTGCGCGATCCATCTCAGCGACCATGAGCATGAAGTACGTCTTGCGCACCGTTGTCCCGGTCACGCCCCGACCGTACTCCCGGGTTAGACCGGCATGATCAGGAAGTGCCATGCGCAGTCACTGGCGCCCGGCACCCGTTTCTCTTGGATCGTCTGCTGCTACCTTGCCCAGGGTAGTGGAGTGGCGATGACATCACCAAAGCCGTAACCAGCATCCTTGATCGCTCGGTCAGAAATGCCAGCTAACACCACACTGATGTTGTACTGACTGGTTGTGCCTTCTTTGAGGTACTCGCTGTGCTTCAGGGATTCAGCCAAACGATTGCCCGATCCGGATTCTGGACGAGTACCGGAACGAGCAGATAACCCAACAACATCCTCGAGTTGATTGGGATCGCTACCAAAGCTGGCTAGATCGGCGATGACATCATTGCGCGCTTCGATGACATATGCGTGCCCGCGGCGGAGGTGAAGTGCGTCGGCGTCTGTCACGCCGAGGCCCGGCGATCCGAAGAAGATGGCGTCATCCACGCGACTTGTCTCCTGCAACGCGTAGCCAGTTGCGGTTGACCCATACGAGTGTCCGAGGGCGGTCAGGTGGGGGTCCACCGGTCGTGACACGTGTATCCCCGACAGGAAGCTGGCCAAGTCGTGACCGCCATTTCTTGCGCTGTCGTCGTTGGCGACGGAGCGACGGGAAATTAGCAGATGATCCAAGCTGTCGCGGTGCAGCTGAGGCGCTTCGTAGCCGAGCCAGGCCACCGTAGCCACTGTCTCCGACCGCCCTGCGGCGTTCAGTTCGAAGATGGCCCGCTCACGAAGGACATCCATATCGCCGACGTAGCGGGTAAGGCTGTCCTGGACAGTGCTGTTGAGTCCAGGAGTGAACACTGCTACGTGGTCGGCCGTATCGACATCCCCGACGGCCACCGCCGCCTTGAGAAGATCTCCGCTGGTGTCGAGAAGTAGTAGCTGGCGCTCGGGACTGGTGTCGACGATAGCCTTCAGCTTGTCGAGGGCAGCGATTTTGTTCCTGGTGTTCTGTGCGGCGCCATCGGTGCTGGTGAGCATCCCGCCGAAGAAGTTATCGGAGAGATCGGCAGCGAGAATCTTCAACTGTTCCTGAGCCCGGTGACGCTCTTCACCCAGTCGATTTCGATTGGCCAGATTTCTCACGTGGGCAGGAAGTCCGTTCAGTCCTCCAAGCTGCTCTGGGTGCTGGTTGAGAAGGAGTCCACGGTCAAAGTCCGAAAGCCATCTCCACCAGGCTGAAACCTCTTCAGGACCGCCGGTCTGGATGCTCGGGCGTAGCAAATCGAGCGTGGTCGCGCCGTCAGCGCTTCGCTGCGCCAGTGCTCGTTCCACACTTAATTTCATACCCAAAAAATATCATGAGGCTGACCCGATGAGCCGCCAGCGCGAAAATTGGTCTGGCTTCTTCGGCGTTGTTTACCGGCGCCCGTTGGCCGCGTCGGGCAGCCCGTTTGTGACGGCAATGTGCCGCGTCTGATACGCAACTGAATTGCATATCTCGCGGGGCTTTCTGCCCGTCCCTGTTGATGTTCGTCGTGACCGGGTTAATGGGCCGATTGGCGGGGCCGAGGCCGATTGACCGTTGCGGCTACGATCGACCCGGCCAGCGCCGACTCCATCCATCCAAACGAGAGCGAGTTCACCATGAGCCCCGCCGTCGACCTGACCACCTTCAAAGCCCTGAGCTTCGACTGCTACGGCACTCTGATCGACTGGGAGGCCGGCATCTCCGCCGTGTTTGCCCCCTGGGCCGCCGAGCAGGGACTGGACCTCACCGATGAGGACCTGCTGCTCGCCTACGCCGACAACGAGGCCGTGGTGGAGCGAGAGACTCCTACCGCCTTGTACCCCGACGTCCTGGCAGAGGCGTTCCGCCGCACCGGTGCCGCTTTCGGCAAGCCGGTCAGCGACCAATGGGCCGTCCGACTCGGCAGCTCTGTGCCGGACTGGCCGGCTTTTCCCGACTCCGCCGACGCCCTCGCCCGGCTCGCCGGGCACTACCAGCTGATCATCTTGTCCAACGTGCACCGGGCAGGTTTCGCCGGTAGCAACCGGTACCTCCGCGGGAACTTCGCCGCCATCATCACTGCCGAGGACGTCGGCGCTTACAAGCCGGCGGAAAACCACTTCCGAGCCCTCGACGCCACCCTGCCCGACCTGGACGTTGACCGCTCGCAGCTGCTGCACGTCGCGCAGAGCTTGTTCCACGATCACGTGCCCGCCAAACGGGAAGGCCTCCCGTCGGTGTGGATCAACCGCCGACACGACCGGCCCGGTTGGGGGGCGACGCCGCAGCCCGGCGAGGAGTGGTCCTACAACCTGGAGTTCCCCTCCATGGCCGCCTTCGCCGACGCCGTCGACGCCGCGTTTGCCCAGACCGACACCGCGGGCTGACTGCCGGCAGGGACCGAGTTCACCACCCCGAAGGCGACGCCGACAGCGTCACCCGCCGTCCAGCAGGAAACGATCGAGCACCAGCTCCTCACCCAAGACGATCGAGACAATTACCCTCGGAACACGGCAGGCCTGACTCCCTGGTGAACGGCCACCCGCGAAGGCTGGGGCGAGTGTGGCGACGCCTCCCGGCGATGCAGGCATGGGTGGCGAGCAGAACGAGAGGGAACTCGTCACCGACCAGTCAGCGTTTTGACCTGCTGAATCGCGCCCTGATTGCTCTGTCAAAATCAACCTGCGTAAGCTCGGCCACTGCATAGCAG
>JBKPNA010000436.1:0-7963 GCA_046765695.1 Actinomycetota bacterium
CCTCGGCGCCCTGTTCTGGACGCCGAACACCCGGTCACTGTTGTTCCGGGCGTTGTCCGCCGTGCTTGCCGTGCCGATCGTGTGGGGCATCGCGCTCTGCGGCACCCGGGGCGCCGCGATCGGCTGCGCCTGCCTGACTGCCTGGCTCCTGGTCTGCCGGCTGCTTCCAGCCCGGCCGGCGTTCACCGCACTCGCGATCATCGTCGCTGCCTGCGGACTGGGCACGTTGACCGGATTTGTCGACCCGCTCCTTCGCTACTTCGACGGGCTCTGGTCGCGTCACACCGGTGACCTGGCCGGCCGCCTCACCGTCTGGCCCCGGGCCCGGCAGCAGATCATCGAGCACCCGATCTGGGGACTCGGCACCGGCAACTTCGCGGCGACCGACCACTCCGGAATCTACACACACAACCTGCTGCTCGAGATCACCGTCGGGTTGGGCCTCATCGGACTGGTCCTGCTGTGCCTGTTCCTCGGCGCGGTCTTCCGGGTCACCCGCGCTGATCCACCGGCGCGGGTGGTCATTCTCGGCTGCTTCGTCGCTGCATCAGCGCCCATCTATCTCTCCGGCGTCTGGGAGCTGTCACCCGCTGGCTGGATCATCCTCGCGCTGTTCAGCCGCGCAGCGGTCCTGATTCGCGGCGACGCACCGCAGGAACGCCGCGATGCCCCTGCCCCGGGCTTCGCTCGACCTGGTGAACCGGATGTGTCTCGCGGCTCGCCGGCCCTTGTCCCACCGCTCACCCTCCGGTAGCCGAAGCACGTCACGGAGAGCCTGCCGGATGCCTGCCACGCTGTCATCGTCGATCCAGTAGACGTAGGGAGCGTACTCATCGGACAGGCTGGCCAGCCGCGTCGTCAGTACGGGGACTCCGGAGGCCAGGTACTCGATGATCTTCGACGGGAACGAGTACCGGACGAAGTCCTGGTCCGTCGGCCGCGGCTGGACGAGCAGGTCGGCCGATCGGTACGCCGCCGACAGGTCCTCCCGGGACAGCAGCCTGGGTCCGACGACCTCGGCGTGTGTTGCGGCAGTCTCACTCACCCGGCCGGCCAGCTCGCCAGCCCCGTACACCTCCAACCTGACGGGGAGGTCGGTCAGTCCCACCACGGCGTCGAGGAGCCTGTCCACACCGTTGCTGGCGCGGAGACTCCCGGCATAGATCACCGTGGGCCGGGCACGGTTGGCTCGCTCAGCCGTGGATTCCTTCTCGAACATAGTGGTCACGCCCGGAAGTTCGTCGGGGCCCGCGCCGCCCAGGCGGCGCCTCGCGGCGTTCTCCTCGGTCGAGATACAACCCGGTACCCCTCCCTCGTCGGCCTTGCGAGCCATCCACCCGGGCGACGCAGGACCCTCGACGAACTTCCGGGCGCAACCACTGGCTATGCCGTCGATCACCAGCGCTGGCTTGCCCGGTGCGAAGTCATCGGCCAGATCCTTCGTCACAGCGACCACGGCGTCGGTCCATCGAAGTGCCCGGCGCACCAGCCGAACGTCGAGCCGCTTCAGCAATCGGGCGACCAGCCGGTCCGAGGGCAGCTCGACTCCGGGCGGATCGGTGAGCACCACCACCACCGTCAGCCCGAGCAGTCGCCGGCCGATGACGGCGTAGCCGAGAAAGGGGCTGTGCACGCCATGCACCAGCAGGACCGATGGGCGCCACCGCCGGAGCATCCGGGTGCCTCTGGTCAGGCACTGCAGGAACCGAGTCAGATGTTTGAGGCCGAGAAGGTTGACGAAACCCAGATATTCACCGGACACCCCCTTGGCCTGGAAGGGCGCGGAACGAAACAGAACTCGGGGATTTCCCGGAAAGTTCGACACCGGCCAGACCGAGAGCAGCCGTATCTCGAGGCCGGCATGTCGGAGCGCTTCGACCAGGGACCACGCGAAGCCGTGGGTCTGCGACGGCATGCAACGATCTGCTGCCATGATCTCCTGCAGCCCGGCGTCGGGGATGGTGAAGCCCAGCAGGCAGACCCTCATGTCAACCGGGTGGCGGCAGCTCGGGCCAGCCCGGACCGGAGCCTCTCCTGGGTGGCCTGCTCGCCGAACTCGGCGAGCAACCAGGCCGGATGCGCAGGTGCTGCGGCACCCGTCTGGGCAGCCAGGTCGGTCAATCTCTCCAGGGACGCCCGCAACTCCTCACGGCTCGATGAGGATCTCGAGTACACGCTGAGCGAGGAGCGCAGCAGCGTGCGCACGCTCGCTTGCTCCGGCGGCCCCATCACCAGCACCGGCCGGCCGGAGGCCAGGTACTGCGGCACCTTGGTCGAGACCGAAAGGCGGGTGAAACTGGTGATACCCGGGAGCCCCGACTCACAGAAGACGAGCGCGTCGGCCGTCACCAACGCGCCGGGAACCTCCGAGGGGGCCAGGTTCCCGCCGTGCACCACCGGCGCGAATCGTTCGGCGAGCCGTCCCGCGCGGCCGCGGTCATGTTCGGGGACGAAGAGCTCCAGTGTCCACTGCCGGCCACCGAAGGTTTGCTGATCGAGGAGCTCGGCCAGGACCGACACGACCTGGTCCCGGCCGAGGTGCAGGCCGCCCACGTACCGCATCACCAGCTTCGAGGAGGGATTCTCCGGGATGCGTTTTCGGACTCGGTAGTCGTCGAGATCGACGCTGTTGCCGACGGTGACGCAGGACCGATTCAACCGGAATTCGAACTCCCGTCTCATGTCCTCCCCGATGGTCAGACAGATCGGTGCCCGTTGCAGAACCTGCGCGAAGACCCGTTCGGTCTGCACCCGGGCGTAACCGCCCAACTGGCCGTGGCTGAACAGGTTGCCGACCCAGTCATCCATGAAGTGCGGGACCAGCGGCACGTCCAGGAACCGGGACAGGGCGAGCGACAACCTCATCGCCCGGACTCCGCCGAGCAGGGAATGCACCACGGAAGGACGGAAGCGTTCGACGTCCCTGCGCAGCTTCGGCGTCAGCCACACAGGTCCGATGTCGTTGGCCACCCGAGCGGCGAGCCGAATCCGCTGACCGGTGGACAAGGGTCCAGACCGGTGCACCGAGTTGTTCATGCCGTCTGATTCGCGCTCGACGGTCGCACCGACTCTGCTCATGGCCCAGTCGTAGGGCTTCAGCGCAGCTCGTAGCCCGAATTCCACGGGCGCGACCACGGCAGGCGTCATCAGCACCTCACCCCGGAGGGGCGCCTCGGAGTGTGCCCGCGTGCAGACCTGGAGCAGTTCGGAATCGGGCCAGCTGCCGAACATCGTGCCGAGCGTCAGGCCCGAGTTCGTGGGAGCCCCGATGGGGTGGTGCCCCACGTGCAGCACCCGGGGGTAGTCCGATCGGGACGCGAGTGTCGTGCCGGCCAGGTTCCTTGCCGTTTGGCGGCGTTCAGGTGCGTGCATCGCAAGGCCGAGGAGGGAGGGCTGCCGAGTCGCAACGCGACCGAGGAGAACGCCGTGAGGTGCGTGCCTGGGCGGCGCGGAACGGTGAGAGACCTGGCCGACACGGCACTACCACTCGGCTCGCCGAGCGCTCCGCCGGCCTGCTCGTCGTCACCCCAACACCTCGAGGTCGAGCGAGCCGAGCTTGACCAGCCTCGCGAATGCCGGGCTGTCCTCGGTAACCGACTCGAACGTCCCGGCTGCGGCGATGTGGCCGGCCTCGAGATAGGCCAACATGTCGCATTTCCGCACAGTCGACAGGCGGTGTGCGATCACGAGGACTGTCAGCTGACCGTGCAGGGACTCGATCGTGTCGGTGATCCGCCGCTCCGTTTCCGAGTCCAGGGCCGAGGTGGCCTCATCCATGACCAGCAGGCTGGGTTGCAGGTAGAGCGCCCTGGCGATCCCGATGCGCTGCCGCTGGCCGCCGGAGAGACGTCCGCCGCGCTCACCGACGATGGTGTCCACGCCGTCGGGCAGCTCCCGAATCAGGTCATCGAGTTGCGCACGCGCCAGCGCAGCGAAAAGGCGGCTCTCATCCACGGCGCCCGGAGCCTCTCCGAAGGCGACGTTGGCCCGCAGCGTCGCATCCAGGATGAACACGTCCTGGGGCACCATCCCGATGGACCGCTGCCACGCGGTGATGTTGCTTCGTATGTCCACGCCATCCACCGCGACCCGGCCGTCGGTCGGCTGGTGCAATCCCATGATCACGTCGGCCAGGGTGCTCTTGCCGGCGCCACTGGATCCGACGAGCGCAACGGTCGAGCCGGCGGGGATTCGCAGCCCGATGTCCTCGAGCACGTCTCGCGCGGTTCCGGGATAGCGGAAGGAGACATGCTCCACCAACAATTCATGCCGCAGCGGCAGCCGTCCCGCCAGGGCCTGCCGTGCTGCGGGCGACCTGCGGGCCAGCCGCACATCGTCCTGCACATCCGAGAGAGCGGGGAGGCCGATCCGGATCCCGTTGTAGCCGCCGAGCAGCCGCGCCACGCTCGGCATGATGCGGAACCCCGTCGCCACGACGAAGGCGAGCAGCGGAAGCGCTTCGCTGCTGGGTGCCCTCGCGAAGAGGACCACCGCCAACAGCGCAAAGCCCGTGGTGAAGAGAATCTCCAAGAAGTACTTGGGTAGCTCCGACACGAACGCGGACCTTCTTCTGGCCCAGCCGAACTCGCTACGCGCGTGTCCGAACTCGGAAAGAAGATGGTCGGCATTGTTCCGGACCTGTAGCTCTTTCACACCGCCGAGGATCTGGGTGCCGGTTCGATAGATGGCGCGGGATCCGTCGCTCAACGATTGGCCATAGACCTGGGACCTACGGCGCAGCAACCTCAAGAACAGCGATCCAGCAAGGCTGAAATAGAGCAGAAAGCCGACGGCCGGAGCCGGTACCACCAGCACCAGCATTGCCAGGATGAGAACCAGGTAGGTCAGTTCAGAGAGGACGGTGACCAGCCCGACGACGCCGAAGAAGAAGATCCCACTGACCGATTCGATCATGGTTCGGAGCAGCTCCGCCGAGTTGCGCCGCAGGTGCAGGGAGTAGGGCGCTCGAACGTAATACGCCAGCAACTCCACCGACAGCGTCGCCTCCTCGTCGTAGATGAAGCCCAAGATCCACCATCTGCACGACACTGCCGCAATTGCCTTGCCGAGAAATACGACCAGCACCAGCAATGCGTTCACCACTATGAGGTGAGCGGTGTTCGAGGTGCCCGAAACATCAGCAAGAAGGCCGAGCAGCCTACTGTTCTCCGCGTTCCGCCCAGCCAGCAACTGCGTCAGCGGCACGACGCAAGCAAGCGCGACGATCTCACCCAGTGTCAAAGCCACCGATGCCGCCACCGCGCCGGCGAGACGCCGCTTCGTCGACGACGTGAGCACCGTCATCAACGCCTGCACGTGAGCCAACAAGTACGCCCTCCTACGCCCGGCAGGTATGGCTATGGCATCGCGCCGGATCGCCGGCGGGAAAAGGCCTGCAGGTCGGCGGGCGGTCGCGGGTCCGTCTCGCTCCGGATGCCGGCCCACGACCCGTGCCGGTGGCAGGTCGACAAGATGAACTTGAGCACCCGCTCGGCCGTGTTGTCGACCTTGTACTCCGCGGGTAGGTCGCCGAAGAGGGCTCCGTACGGTCCGCTGTCCCGAGTGACCAGAATCGCCTGCACGAGGTCACCCGGGTGCAGCCCCGTCATCACGATCCCACCCGTGTCCAGCGCCTCCGGCCGCTCGATCGAGTCCCTCAAGGTGATCGCGGGGAAGCCCAGAATGGTCGCCTCCTCGGCGATCGTGCCCGAGTCGGAGAGCACACAGGCGGCATTGAGCTGAAGCTTGTTGTAGTCGTGGAACCCGAACGGTTCGTGGAAGGTGATGCCCGCGAACTGTACGCCGTCCCGACGGGCCTCCAGCCGCTTCCGGGTCCGCGGGTGGGTGGACACCAGCAGCGGGAGTCCGAACGCGTCCCTGACCGCGACCAGGCAGTCCAGCAGCTGGTCCAGCCGCGAGGGCAGGTCCACGTTCTCCTCCCGGTGCGCGCTGACCAGGAAGTAGCCGCCCGGCGTCAGTCCGAGTCGATCGAGCACGGTGGAACCGTCGATCTGGGGGCGGTAGTAGTCGAGCACCTCCCGCATCGGTGAACCGGTGAGCAGGATGCGTCGGGGATGCAGACCCTCGGCGAGCAGGTTGCGACGGGCATGCTCGGTATAGACGAGGTTGAAGTCCGACACGTGGTCGATCAGCCGGCGATTGGTCTCCTCGGGCACGTTCTGGTCGAAGCAGCGATTGCCGGCCTCCATGTGATAGACGGGAATCTTCATTCGCTTCGCCATCACGGCCGCGATGCAGCTGTTGGTGTCGCCGAGCACCAGTACCGCGTCGGGCCGCTCGGCCAGCAGCACCTCCTCCGTCTTGATCAGAGTCTCACCGAGCACCCGTCCGAGGGAGCTGGTATCCACGCCCAGCAGGTGGTCGGGTCGTCGGATTCCGAGGTCGGCGAAGAACACCTCGTTGAGCACGTAGTCGTAGTTCTGGCCGGTGTGCACCAGCACGTGTTCGACGCTGTCGTCGAGGCGACCGATGACTCTCGACAGGCGGATCAGCTCGGGGCGAGTGCCCACAATTGTCATCACCTTGAGCATCAGCGAGCCTCCAGGGTCGTGCCGTACCGGTTCATCTCGCGGCCTTGGGTGAGTTCGGAGCCGGCCGTAGGTACCCCAAGGCGTCGAGCGTGGTCCCGAGCTCAGCAGAGATCAGCTCCAACTCGCGGCTGTCGAGAGAGCGCGGCCCGGTTCCGGCCCTGCCTGTCTCGAGCCGGGCGGCTGCGCGCCGCCGGTCGGCGGCGGACGACGGCAGCTCGAGTCGGTCCAGCAGCTCCTCGAGTGTCGCCAGCGGGTAGCCGACGAGATGCTCGTAGCGCACGGAAACGACCGGTGCGCGAAGTCCGGCCAAATCCTTGCTGGCGTACTCGACTGAGGCACGCCACTGCCGCGCGCAGACAGTCAGGAGATCCTGCGATGCCACGTCGTGATCGATGCCGGGATAGCGGGGTCCCCAGGTCGCTGCGTGACTGCTTGCTCCCCGGATCAGGCGCAGCTGGGTCATCGCGTAGTCGCGGCCGTAGGACGGTACAAGGCGCAGCGGGAAGTGGCGCACCTTGCGCAGCAGGTACGCCCCATCAGGAGGCGTCGACCACTGCCGTCGCGCCGACTCGGCAACGTCGATGCCGTCCCGCACCAGGTGGACGAATACCGCCTCCGGCAGCACCGCATGGACGAAGGGCACGCGAAGCGAGTTGCCCACCGTCTTCTCGATCACCGCGTTCCGCCCGTTCCGCGCGTACCGGTCGACGTAGCGGCGGACGAAACGAGAGATTCGTGGAGTCACCGTCGCCGGGTCGAGCACGTCGTGGGGTGCCTGCTCGTTCCGGTATCTCCAGACGAACCCGATGTCATACGGCACGCAGCCCACGCCGCTCGCCTCGGCAAGCACGTCCCGCAGGATCTTCGTGCCCGAGCGGGCCGCTCCGATGAGAACGATGTGTCTGGTCATCGGTTGAGCTCGACAGGTTCTCGGGCGCCGCCGCGAAGTAGGCCGTCGAAGAGGTCGCTCCAGCGGCGGAGCTGACGGGCCCGGCCGAATTCGCTGTCGTACGCCGATCGAGCCCGCTCCCCCAGTCGCACCAGACCAGTGGGGTCGTCCACCAGGGCCTGGACGATGTCCTCGGCCCCGGTGGGTGATGTCGGGTCCGCCGACCAGCCGGCCCGGCACCGGGAAAGCATTCTCGCGAGCTCACTGTTCGTCTCGACAAGTGCCAGCACCGGCAGCCCATTGCGGAGGTAGCACAGCGTCTTGCTGGGGTAGGCGTTCCGGATCGCCCCGGGAGACAGCGAGACGAGGCCGACGTCGGACTCCCGGCGCATCATGGTGGCCAGTCGATCCGGCGCGACGTAGCCGTGGAAGCAGACGTTGCGGAGGGCGTTCCTCTCGGCGAACCGCTCGAGCCAGGGTCTCAGCGGACCGTCGCCGACGATGTCGAACCTGACTCTCGGGT
>JBKPNA010000437.1:0-2256 GCA_046765695.1 Actinomycetota bacterium
TGGTTGGGGTCGATCGGCAGCATGGAGCGGAACACCTTGTTCTTCTCCTCGCTGATCGCCCGCGGCTCCAGCGCGGTCGGCGGCTCCATCGCCACGAAGGCCAGCACCTGGAACAGGTGAGTCACCACCATGTCCTTGTACGCCCCCGTCACCTCGTAGAAGTTGGCTCGCTTGTCCAGACCCAGCGTCTCGGGAATGTCGATCTGGATGTGATCGATGAAGTTGCGGTTCCAGATCGGCTCGAACAGGCCGTTGGCGAACCGGAACGCCAGGATGTTCTGGGCCGCCTCCTTGCCGAGGAAGTGGTCGATGCGGAAGATCTGCCGCTCCCGGAACGTCTCGTGCAGCTTGTCGTTCAGATCGATCGCGCTCTGCAGATCCGTACCGAACGGCTTCTCCATCACCACCCGGGAGCGCTCGACCAGGTCAGCCTCGCGCAGCATCGAGATCACTGCCGTCGCGGCGGCCGGGGGCACGCTCAAATAATGCAGCCGACCGGGCGACCCGCCCAGCTTCTCCTCGGAGATCTTGACCGCCTCGGCCAAGCCCTCGGGACCGGCCGACGTCGGCACGTAGGTCAGCCTCCCGGCGAACTCGTCCCACTGCTCCGGGGTCAGCGGATGATGGCTGAACTCGGTGACCGCCTGCTTCGCGAAGGCCCGGAAGGAGTCCTCGGTGTAGTCCTCCAGCGACGTCCCGATCACCTGGATGTCCGGCGCGAGAGCCGACAGCGTCAGGTGGGCCAGCCCAGGCAGCAGTTTGCGCCGGGACAGGTCGCCGGTTGCGCCGAAGAGCACGATCACATGGGGCGGGATCGTCTCAGTGCCCCTGCTCCTCGCCCGAGCGTACGGCGAAGGATAGGCGATGGTCTGTGCAGGTGTCTGGGTCACACCTCGATGGTTTCATCCCCTGAGAACCTCAACAAGGGTGACGCTGGACAAAAGAGCGCTTTCACGATACGCAGCCCAGGTGGAACATCCCCTCGTCTTCGCCGCGAACTGCTCGTTGCTGTTCGGTGAAGTGCCACTGTTGCAGCGTCCGGCGGCCGCACGAGCAGCCGGCTTCACCGCTATCGAGTTCTGGTGGCCCTGGCCGGACCAACCGGTGCCTGCCGACCGCGAGATCGATGAGTTCCTCAGGGCCGTGCGCGACGCCGGGGTGCACCTCGTCGGGCTGAACTTCTTCGCCGGGGACCTGGCGGGCCCGGACGGCGGCGTGCTCTCCATCCCGGCGCGGTCGTCGGAGTTCCGCGACAACATTGCCGTGACCGTCGGCATCGGGGCCGAGCTGGACGTAGCTGTGCACAACGCGCCGTACGGCAACCGGGTCGCCGACGCGACGGCGGAGGAGCAGGACGAGCTGGCGCTGGAGAACCTCACGTTGGCCGCGGAGGCTGCCGCGGCCAACGATGCGACCGTGCTGCTGGAGCCGGTCAGCGGGCCGAAGCCCTACCCGCTGCGCACCGCCGCGGACGTGGTCGCGGTGCTGGAGCAGCTGCCGGTTGACAACGTCGGCCTCTGCTGCGACTTGTTCCATCTGGCCAACAACGGCGACGACATCGACGCTGCGCTGGCGGCGTACGCGCCGCGGATCGCCCACGTCCAGATCGCCGACCACCCCGGCCGTGGCGAGCCGGGCAGTGGCGGCCTGAATCTTGATCGCTACCTGGACATCATCGCCGCAAGCGGCTACGACGGTTACGTGGTGTGCGAGTACCGACCGACAACCAACACTGTTGACAGCCTGGAGTGGCTGCGCCGCCGGGGGGCGATCCGGCCATGACCACGATCGCCTTTCTCGGACTGGGCATCATGGGCCGACCGATGGCGGGCCATCTGGTGGATGCTGGTCACACCGTGATCGGCTACAACCGCAGCCGCCCTGCGGTGCACCGGCTGGTGGACGCCGGCGGTCAGGGCGCCGGCTCGGTGGCCGAGGCCGTACGCGCCGCGGAGGTGATCATCACCATGGTGCCCGACTCGCCGGACGTCGAGGGACTGGCGCTCGGCGAGGACGGGATCTACGCCTGCGCCCCGCAAGGGGCCATCCACCTTGACATGTCCACCATCTCCCCCGAGGTCGCGGTCCGGTTGGCCGAGGCGGGGCGTACGGCGGGGATCCGGGTGCTGGATGCTCCGGTGAGCGGCGGTCAGGCCGGCGCGGTCGAGGCCACGCTCTCGATCATGGTCGGCGCGGAACCGGAGGACTTCGCTGCCGTGCAGCCCATCTTGCACGTGATGGGCAGCACTGTGGTCC
>JBKPNA010000438.1:0-3785 GCA_046765695.1 Actinomycetota bacterium
GAGCTGGAGTTGTTCGACCGCGCCGCGGCGGATCTCACCGACCAGATCCTCGGCCGGATCGACCCGGACCGTCCCATGGCGGTCGCAACGATCGAGCCTGGCGGCAACCTGGTCGACCAGCCTGGACTCCTCGACGGTGCGACCGGGGTCTGCCTGGTGTTGCTCGGTGCTGCCACCGATCATGAGCCGACCTGGGACCGGCTCTTCGGACTGCAATGAGCGGCGACAACGGGGAACTGCCAGGCAGTCTCTACCGGCTCGCACCCTGGGTCGTGGTCCGGACGCCGGCACTTCCGGCCGACCAGATCGACCTGGCACGACATCCGCGCACCGCCCTGGACGATCCCGCCGTCGTCCGGGCCCTGGCGATCGGCGCGCCGGACCTGCTGGAGACCCTGCAACGCTCGACGGCCGGCGACCGGGATCGCCGGCGCGCGCAACGCAGCCTCGCCCGATATCTGATCCGGATGAGCACCCGGCCGACACCGTTCGGCGCCTTCGCCGGCGTGTCCCTGGCCGCCTGGGCGCCGCGTACCACGCTGGCCCTCGGGGACGAGCAGACGACCAGGACCCGACCGGACATGGGTTGGGTGATCGGTCTGCTGCGCGAGCTCGAGGCCGACCCGGAGATCCGAGCCCGATGCCGATGGCAGCGCCACCCGCTTGTCTACGAGCAGAACGGGCGGTTCCAGGCGTCTGGTTCAGGCCCGTCGGTCCGGGCGACTGCTGCCGCCCGGGCAGCATTGGACGTTGCGGCTCAGCCCGTGGCGTATGAGACGCTGTGCGATCGGGTTCGAGAGCTGACCTCGGGCACCAAGGACCAGGTCGCGGACCTGCTGGCCGAGCTGTGGCGAAACGAGCTGTTGCGAACCGACCTTCGGCCGCAGCTCACCGGGCCCGCGGCGACGAGCGGCGCCCAGGTCGTCGAGCTGCTGCGTCCGCTGCGACCGGAGACCGCGGACTCGGTGTCGGACCTGCTGGCCCAGATCGACGCCTTCGACCGAGCTGCACCTGCCGAAGCGGCAACCCGCCTGGTTTCGATCCGGGAAGCGGCTAAGGCCATTTCGGCGGACTCCGACGCCGTGCTGCAGACCGACCTGCGGCAATCCCTTGCGGCGGACGGGTTCAGCAGGCGGGTCGGTGCCGAGTGCGTCCGGGCGGCCGAGGTGCTGCTGCGCCTGACGCCGTCCCCCGCCGGTTCGGCAGACCTGCAGCGGTACACCCGCAGCTTCCTCGCCCGATACGGCGAGGACGGCCAGGTCTCGCTGCCCGAGCTGTTCGACCCCGTCCGCGGCCTCGGCCCGATGCCGCACACCCATGGGACCGCCGCGGCAGCGGACTCGGCCAGGGCAGCGCAGCGTGCGGACACGTTGCAGAACCTGGCGCTGGGCGCCCTGCACGACGGGCTGCGCGCTGTCGAGGTGAACAACGCCACCATCGCGGCACTCCAGACCTGGCGGCCCCGTCCGGACGAGGCGCCGGTCTCGCTCGACGTGTCCGCCTTCGTGGTCGCCGCATCGCCGGCGGAGATCGACGACGGCAGGTTCCTGCTGGTGGTGGGCCCCAACCTGGGAGCGGCGAGCGCCGGCCGCTGGCTGGGCCGGTTCGCCGACCTCTTCGGACCGGAGGCGGACCGGGCGTACGAGTGGCTGGTGGCCGCGGAGTCGGATGCGCAGCCCGGAGCCATCGCCGCGGAGGTCGTCTATCTGCCCAGCAACCCACGGTCGGCGAACGTCGTACTGAGGCCGACGACAGCTCGGCACGAGATCGGCGTCGACGCCCGGACCGCCGCCGAGCACAGCATCGATCTTGCGGACATCGTTGTCGGCGTACGCGGCGGGCGGCTGTATCTGCGCTCGGCCACGCTCGGCTGCGACATCCGGCCGACGGCGCGGCACATGCTGAACCATCACGGGGCGCCACCGGTCTGCCAGTTCCTCGATGAGGTGGCACGCGGAGCGGGGCCGACCTTCTCCGGCTTCGACTGGGGGCCGGCAGAGTCGCTGCCCTTCCTGCCACGGGTCCAGTACGGCAGGGTCGTACTCGAACCGGCGCGCTGGCTGCTCCCTGTTCGGGCCGACGAGGTCGCCGGGCAGAAGGACGAGCTGTCCCGTTTCGCCGCCGCTCTGGCTGCGAGGCGGTCCCACTGGGACATTCCGTCCCGGATCTTCGTCTCGACCGCGGACAACCGGATGCTGCTCGATCTCGACCACGCCGACGACGTGGCACAGCTGTACCGGGAGGCGCGAAACCAGCGGGGCGGCAGCCTCCGTCTCGCTGAGGCCCTGCCCGACGTCTCCGACGCGTGGTTGCCAGGGCCGCGCGGGAACTATCTCTGCGAAATCGTCGCCTCGCTGGTCCTGCGGCCGACTGCACCGGTGCAGCCGCGAGGCACGGTTGCGGTCGGCGATCAACGTCCCGTCGCGCGGGCCAGCCCGCCGCCGTTGATCACCGACCGGATACGGCCGCCGAGCAGCGACTGGCTTTTTGTCAAGCTCTACTCGGCTCCGGACAACGTCGACCGCCTGATGAGTGGACCGATCGGCGACCTGCTCGAAATGGCGGAGAACTCAGGTCTGGCCCGGCGCTGGTTCTTCCTGCGCTATGCCGACCCCGACCCACATCTCCGGATCCGCTGGCAGGGCGATCCCGATGTGCTGCTGCGTCATCTGCTGCCGCATGTCGCCGGGTTGGCTGCTCAGCTGATCGAGTCGGGTCATCTCAGCAAGCTCGTCGTCGACACCTATGAGCGTGAGCTCGAACGCTACGGCGGCCCCCGGGGTACGGACGTCAGCGAGAGCGTCTTCCATGCCGACAGCCGAGCGGTCGCCGAGCTGCTCCGCCTGCTGCAGCGGCCCATCGGACTCGACGTCACCGAGCTGGTCGCGCTGACCCTGGACGATCTGCTGACCGGGCTGGGCCTGGACGAGCCGGGCCGACTGGCCTTCTACGAACGTCAGACCGCGATGTTCGACGACGAGGAACTCCGCCGCAGTTCGGGCGCGGACTATCGATCGCGCAAGTCCAGGCTGCGTCGCATCTTGGGTTCGGGTCGGATGGACGGAGTCGATCCAGCCATCGAATCGATCCTTGCCACCCGGCGGGAGGAGCTGGAGGTGGCGGCCCGCCAGTTGGCCGATCTCGCGGCGAACGGTGAGCTCGGCACCAGCCTGGAGAACATCTACGCCAGCTACCTCCACATGCACCTGAACCGTCTGGTGGCCGGCGGCACACCGCCCAGTGAGGGACATCTGTTGCACCTGCTGGCCCGCGCCCAGAAGAGCCTGGTCCTCGCACCCAGCTCCTAGACGCGTTGGTGCCCTCTCTGTTTCGGGCCCCTTTCTCCGCACAAGGCCGCATCCGGTGGCCGTTCTCCCGGTTTTGGGGCTCTTTTCTGCGCACGAAGCCGCATCTGGAGGCACGGTCCTGGACTCCCGATACGGAATTTCGGGAGCCTGCGAGAAGGACCGGCCCCATACCCGGAAATCTGCACCGGTGTCTTCGATCTGCATCGGGTGGGAGCGACACAAATCGAAGGCAGCAGTGCAGATTTCGCAGCCTTCGTTTGGCTGTGGTTCAGGGAGTGAGGACGACCTTAACGCAGTCGTCTTGATTGTGCTTGAAGGTCTCGTACCCCTCCGGAGCCTGCTCCAAACCGAGCCGGTGAGTGATAACGAAGCTGGGGTCGATCTCGCCGTTCTCGATGCGCTGCAGCAGCGGCCGCCCATAGCGCTGGACGTGGCACTGACCCGCCTTCAGCGTGATCGAGCGGTTCATCCAGGATC
>JBKPNA010000439.1:0-4630 GCA_046765695.1 Actinomycetota bacterium
CCCGCCGCATCGCCAGCCGCAGCCAGACCATCGCTCTCTACGCCAGAGACGGCGGCTGCTTCTTCCCCGGCTGCGACACAGCCCCGGAATGGTGCGAACGGCACCACGTGACTCCCTGGGCCGACGGCGGCGCCACCGACCTCGACAACCTCACCCTGCTCTGCAGATACCACCACCACAACTTCGCCACCCGCGGCTGGGAATGCCAGATCAACCCCCGACGCACTCCCCCAATGGCGACCACCCCGATGGATCGACCGCAACCGAACACCGTTGATCAACAACCGCATCCGGAGCGAACGCGCCGTCCGACAACACCGACGGCAGTAAATCCATTCACCGAGCAGCGGGCAAACCCAAAAGACCAGTGGCTGGCCCTGCGCTACAGTGAATGCCATGTATCGGCGCGCCCTCCTTACTTAGCCGCGCAGGCGAGTCTGCGCGGCTAGCCCCTCGTGCCCAGAGGCGCAGGGGCTTTTTCATGCCCACTCCAGCGGCGAGGACCAGGTGCGAACGAGGAGGACGAGAGTGACCGAACAGGCCGAGCGAACCGGCTACGACGCTGTGTCCGCGCAGGAACGGTGGCAGGCGTTCTGGGAGGAGGACCAGACGTTCGTTGCCCGGGACGACGGTCAGAGGGAGCGGCGGTACGTGCTGGACATGTTTCCCTACCCGTCGGGCGACCTGCACATGGGTCACGCCGAAGCATTCGTCATGGGCGATGTGGTCGCGCGTTACTGGCGACTGCGGGGCTACGACATCCTGCACCCGATCGGCTGGGACGCGTTCGGCCTGAACGCCGAGAACGCCGCCATCTCCCGTGGCGCCGACCCCGCCGCGTGGACCTACGGAAACATCGAAACGCAGGCGACCTCGTTCCGCCGTTACGGGCTGAGCTTCGACTGGACCCGGCGGCTGCACACCTGCGACCCCGAGTACTACCGGTGGACCCAGTGGCTGTTCCTGCGTTTCCGTGAGCGCGGCTTGGCCTACCGCAAAGCCGGCTGGGTGAACTGGTGCCCACAGGACCAGACGGTGCTGGCCAACGAGCAGGTGGTGGCCGGCCTGTGCGAGCGGTGCGGCTCCGTGGTCACCAAGCGCCAGCTGACCCAGTGGTACTTCAAGATCACCGACTATGCCCAGCAGCTGCTGGACGACATGGCCGGGCTGGAGGGTGGCTGGCCGGACCGGGTGCTGACCATGCAGCGCAACTGGATCGGTCGCTCCGAAGGCGCGTACGTCGACTTCCAGATCCTCCGACCGGTGTCGGTCGACGGCACGCCGACGAGCGCGGCGAGCATCGGCCGTACCGTCACGGTGTTCACCACCCGCCCGGACACCTTGTTCGGTGCCACCTTCTTCGTGGTCGCCCCGGAGGCACAGCTGGCCGCCGAGATCGTCACCGACGATCGGCGAGCGGAGTTCGAGGCGTACCTGGCGCAGACGCTGCAGGAAACGGAGATCGAGCGTCAGGCAACCGACCGGCCCAAGACCGGGGTCTATCTGGGAGTGGATGCCATCAACCCGGTCAACGGTGAGCGGATCCCGGTGTACGCCGCTGACTACGTGCTGAGCGAATACGGCACGGGCGCCATCATGGCGGTGCCGGCCCATGACCAGCGCGACCTGGACTTCGCGCTGGCGTTCGGGCTGCCGGTGCGCGAGGTGGTGGCGACCGGGGCTGCTGATCCAGGGACCACCGGGATCGCCACACCGGGAGACGGCACCTACATCAACTCCGGGCTGCTGAACGGCCTGAGCGGCAAGGCCGCCGGCGTAGAGGCGATCGTCGCGAGGCTGGAACACGCGGGCACCGGGCGCGGTGCGGTGACCTATCGGCTGCGGGACTGGTTGCTGAGCCGGCAGCGCTACTGGGGTGCCCCTATCCCGATCGTCCACTGCGAGCAGTGCGGCGAGGTGCCAGTTCCCGATGACCAGCTGCCGGTCGAGCTGCCGCATCTGACGGGCAGCCAGCTGGCGCCCAAAGGCATCTCGCCGCTGGCGGACGCCACCGATTGGGTCAACGTCACCTGCCCACAGTGCGGACACCCGGCCAAGCGCGACACCGACACCATGGACACCTTCGTCGACTCGTCCTGGTACTTCTTCCGCTACTGCTCGCCCGGTTACACCGAGGGCCCGTTCCGGCCCGAGGACGTCCGGCGCTGGATGCCCGTGGACCAGTACGTCGGGGGCGTCGAGCACGCGATCCTGCACCTGCTGTACACGAGGTTCTTCACCAAGGTGCTGCGGGACATGGGCCTGATCGACTTCGGCGAGCCGATGCGGCGGCTGATGAACCAGGGTCAGGTGATCAACCAGGGCAAGGCGATGAGCAAGACGCTGGGCAATGGCGTCGATCTGGGCGAGCAGATCGACAACTTCGGCGTGGACGCGGTCCGGCTGACCGTGGTGTTCGCGGGTCCGCCTGAGGAGGACATCGACTGGGCCGACGTCTCACCGGCCGGCTCACTGCGGTTCCTGCAGCGAGCGTACCGGCTGGCGGATGACGTGACGAGCGATCCGGGCGCCGACCCGTCCGCTGGCGACCGGACGCTGCGCGGTGAGACGCACCGGCTGCTGGCCGAGATCGAGCAGTGCATCGACACGCATCGGTTCAATGTCGCGGTGGCCCGGATCATGGAGCTGGTCAACGCGACCCGTAAGGCGATCGACGGAACGAGCGGTCCGGCCGACCCGGCGGTCCGGGAAGCGGCCGAGGTGGTGACGATTGCGCTGAGCCTGGTCGCCCCGTACGTGGCGGAGGAGATGTGGGAGCGGCTGGGACATGCGCCCTCGGTGGCCAACACCCGGTGGCCCGAGGTCGACCAGAGCCTGTTGGTCGCCGAGTCGGTGACCTGCGTCGTACAGATCCAGGGCAAGGTGCGCGGTCGCCTGGAGGTCCCGCCCACGATCACCGACGACGAGCTGCGGCAGCGTGCCCTGGCGGAGGAGTCGGTGGTCCGGGCACTGGGAGGCCGCGACGTCGCCAAGGTCATCATCCGCGCCCCCAAGCTGGTCAGTATCGTCACGGCCTGAGCCCGGATCAGGTCCCGGCCAGCGTCGTCAGCAGGCCGAGATGGTCCGTCCGGGCGACCCTGAAACTGCTGACCGACGTTGCGGTCAGCTGGTCGCTGATCAGTATGTGGTCGATCGGCAGCAGCGGCGGAAATCGCCTGCCTGCCGGGAAGGTGGGCAGCCAGCCGGCGCCGGCGACGTCGTCGACGCCACGAAGGCCCATCCGGTGGAGCCGCTGCATCGGGCCGTGGTCAGGGACAGCGTTGAAGTCACCCGCCACGATCATCGGCTCGTTCTGGTACTCGGCGACGGCGTCGCCGATCAACTGGTGGTCGGTGTGCCAGCGACCGCTACCGCAGTAGGGATTGCAGGGATGCACGGCCAGCAGCCGCACCGGCCCGACGCCCGGAACGTCCACCAGCACAACCCACTGCTGGTAGTCCGTCGGGCCGATCCGGCTGGCCTGGCTCAACCGGAAGCGAGAGAAGACCGCGGTGCCTCCGACGCCCTCCTCGGTGGTGCCGACCGAGTAGGGGAATCTCTTGTACCAGGCGCTGCTCTGAAGCGCCTGGACAGCGGCTGGTGTTACCTCCGCGAGTATCACGATGTCGGCCTGCTGTGCTGTCTCGGCCACCTGGGCCGGGTCGGCCCATCCGAAATACATGTTGAGGCTCATCACGGTGAAAGGCTGCGTCCGGGCCACCCGACCGTCGGCTACGAAGTACGGTCCAAGCCATGCCAGGTGCAGTGTCATGAGCAGCGCGACGATCATGGTGAGGAAGGCGAGCGCCAGCCGCCGACGAGCCCGGATCAGCGCGACAAGCAGGCAGAGCAGGGCGACCGCGTACGGGATAACGCCGTACGCGATGAAGGAGGCGACGAGCGCAGTCGCGTCGTCGGTCGGCGGCGCCAGCCGCATCACCGTCGTGGCCACCGCGGGTATCAGCGCCAGCCCCGCCACGGTGAGCAACAGGCCTTGGCCCGCAGCAGACGCACGGTCGGTGTAACGGCCCGGGCCTTCGGCGATGACGGCGGCGGAACCGCGCGGGGGTCCAAGGGAGTCGCCCCCCTTGCCTGTGACGGCGTTCATCGGCTGCGCCGCGGTGCCGCCGGGTTCTTCCGGACCATGCGTATCGCTTCAGGGTTGGGTGGATAATGCGACCGGCGGCGCTCGTCGGTCTCTGTCCAGCCATGCGCACGGTAGAAGGCGCGCGCGGCTTCATTGCCGACCAGAACCCACAACGACACCTCCCGTTCGGCTGTGGAGAACAGCTCCAGGCTGGCGAACTCGAGCAGCGCCGACCCGTAGCCTCGGCGGTGGAACTGCTCCAGCACACCGAGGTGCTGGACCCATCCGTCGCCGAATGCGACGAAGCCGACCGGTTCCTCCTTCAGCTGCAGGATGTGTACGTGCGTACGGCCGTCCCGCAGCAGCCGACGCCAACGTCGCTGGACATCCGCCGTCGGGTACGGATGCTGCTCCGGCGGAAAGAGATGGGCCAGAGCAGATTCGCTGGCTCCGCGTTCCAACGAGGTCAGCAGCCGGCTCTCATCGAACCTCGCCCGCCGGATCCGTAGTCCGGTCTGCTCGTCCTCTAGCGGCGGATACAAC
>JBKPNA010000440.1:0-9610 GCA_046765695.1 Actinomycetota bacterium
ACCGAGGGCCGCTGGTCCGGTGCCGTCCAGTTGCGTGCCCACGGCTCCGCACTGCCGGCGACGGTCCACGTCGACGAACACCTCGAGGTGAGGCTCGATTCCCCGGCTGGTGGCGTGGCTCCCGGCCAGGCCGTGGTGCTCTACGACGGCACCCGGGTGGTGGGCAGCGCGACCATCGCGGCGACTGCGGCGTGAGCTCGCTCTCGCAGGTGCGGGTCACCGGCATCGGGTCCTGGCCCGGCACCGACATCGCGGACGCGATCAAGATCGCCTTCGCCGAATGCCCCGACCTGCCGTACCTTCCCGAGCTGCCGGAGCGGGGCGCGTACGCGGCGATGATCGGCCGGTCGACCGCCCTGCTGATCGGGCTGGCGATCGATCTGCAGCCTGCGGGCTGGCGGCTCGCCGACGCGTCTAGCAGAGAGCACCGGCTGGCCGTCGCCACCCTGCGCTCGGACCTCGACCTGCTGGAGGAGCACGCCCAGGGCTACGCCGGCCCGGTGAAGTACTCGGTGGCGGGACCGTGGACGCTGGCCGCGACGATCGAACGACCGCGCGGAGACCGGGTGCTCGCCGACTCCGGAGCCCGCCGCGACCTGGTGCAGTCCCTGGCCGAGGGGGTTTCCGAGCTGACCGTCGAGATGCGCCGTCGGCTCCCCGAGGCGGCACCGGTGGTCCAGCTGGACGAACCGCTACTTCCCGCCGTGCTGGCCGGTTCCGTGCCGACGGCCAGCGGCCTGGCCCGGCACCGATCCATCGAGCCGGCCGAGGTAAGCGGAGCACTGAGTCAGCTGGCTAACCGGCTGCGCGGCACCACAGGCACCGATGTGCTGGTGCACTGTTGTGCCGCTGATCCGCCACTCGACCTGCTGCGGACGTCAGGCGCAGGCGGCGCCCTGCTTGATCTCGACCGACTGGGGCCAGCCGAGTGGGATGCCATCGGCCCGGCTCTGGAAGCGGGCTGGGAGATCGGCCTGGGCGCACTGCCGACGAACCCTCCGACGTTGACCGCCGACCAGCTGGCCCGGCGGGTGCTGCCCGCCCTCCGCGACCTCGGTGTGGATGCCGAGCGGTCCGGTCAGCTGCTGCTCACCCCGGCATGCGGCCTGGCCTCGACCACCGTGCCGCAGGCTGTGGCCGGGCTGCGTGCGCTGCGCGGTGCGGCAGACATCGTGAGCGAGCAGTTGGCCTCCTGAGAACGAGCTCCGAAGTCGGGCAGAATGTTGGGCGTGCAGATCAAGCAGCTCCGCATCCTCTCGGCCGTGTTGCTGGCCTTCGCCATCGGCCAGGCCGGCCTCGGCTCCGGCTACGTGGGCGGCGGGACGAGAACGCTGCTGATCGCGCACGCGACCAACGCCTTCGCTGTGTTCGTGCTCACGGCGTTGGCGGCCATCTTCGGGTTCAACTACCGGCGGGCCGGTGGGCCGAGCTGGGTGTTCTTCGTGCCGCTGGCCATGCTCGTGATGGCCGGCATCCAGGTCACGCTCGGCTTCGCGCACATCCTCGGCATCCACGTCTTCTGGGGCGTGCTCTACCTGTGCGCGGCGACCGCCTTCTGCTCCAACATCTGGCGGCACCGGCCGGCCGAGACCAGGTCCGCGCCACGGGCCGCCACGGCGCGGTAGCGACGGCGCGGAGTCCTGGGCCGAAGCGCTGCATCCAGAGCGGAGCCCGGCCCGGAACACATGGCACCTGACTTCCTACCAAGAAGGAGTGCCATGCACGGGAAACTGGTCGCCTTGCTCGGGGCGACAGCCGTGGTCTGGGCCGGGCTCGCGGTCCCAGCGTATGCCGCGGAGGGAGTGAAGCTCTCCGTACTGCACGGGGTGCCGGATCTCACCGTGGACGTCTACGTCAACGGAAAACGAACCCTCGACGACTTCAAGCCGGGGAAACTGGCGGGTCCGCTGAGCTTGGCCGCCGGCAACTATCAAGTGGCCATCACCGCGAGTGATGCGAAGGACGATTCCAACCCGGCTATCGGGCCGATCGATCTCGACCTGAAGGCAGGCGGCAACTACACCGCAGTGGCCCTCCTGACGACCAAGGGCGAACCGACCGCAACGTTGTTCGAGAACGACATCAGCAAGACCGACGCTGGGCAGGGCCGGCTGACGGTGCGGCATACCGCTGCTGCACCGGCGGTCGACGTGCTCGCCGGCGGGAAGCCTGTCATTCGAGACCTCTCGAACCCGGACGAGAAGGTTCTCGACCTGGCGGCGGGCACCATCGAGGCCTCGGTGGCCGCGGCCGGTAGCACCGACCCGGTGATCGGCCCGGCGGAGGTCACTGTTGCCGAGGGAAAGAACACGATCGTCTACGCCTGGGGCAGCCTGGAAGATGACACCCTGAAGCTGGCCGTTCAGACCATCTCCGGCCTGCACTCGCCGCCGCACGGAGTCAATGCGGGCGAGGCAGGACTGGCCGCCGACCCCAATCGGACCGGGTATCTGGTGCTGCTGTTGCTCCTGTCGAGCAGCGCGGTGCTGGCTGGCCGGACGCTGCACGTGAAGCGTGCTACGCGCCGCTGAGCACGGCCGCAGAGGGCGAGGGGTCGTGCTGCGGCTCCTCGCCCTCGCCATGCTGCTCGGGCTGGCCGGCTGCGTCCCGGCGGAACCGGTGGTGCCCGACGTGACGACATCTCCGAGCGACGCCACACCCGCTCCGAGAGGGCGACCGAGCCGGACGCCGGATCCTTCCGCGACCACTATCCGGATCACCGATACCGAACCCAGGGCCGTCTCCGGCGACTCCGCCACCCGCCCGGATCGCTTCGTGATGGGCACCATCGACCTGCCGGTGATACCGGTCGGGGTCCGTGACGACGGAATGATGGAACTGCCGGGGACGGTGAACGCGATCGGCTGGTACGCCTACGGCGCCCGGCCGGCCGACCGGACAGGTACGACGGTGCTGGCCGGCCATGTCGACACCCGTGCAGAGGGTCTGGGGCCACTGGCCGGATTGCGAGCCGCCAACCGCGGCACGGAGATCAGGCTGAGCACCAAGGACGGGAAGTCCCGCCGATACCGGGTCAGCACGGTGACGGCTGTCCGGAAGACGCGGCTGCCGCTGGAGGCGATCTTCGCTCGCGACGGCGAGGAAACCTTGGTGGTGATCACCTGCGGCGGCCCCTATCACCGGCGTACCGGCTATCGGGACAACGTGGTTCTCGTGGCAAGGCCAGTTGTCAGTGCCGGGCGTTAGGGTCGGCATGTGGCAGACCAACTGGCCGGCGGTGACGTCCAGATCGAGCGAGATGAGGCTGAGGCCGAGGCAAGCCGGCGACACGCCGAGCTGACCGACCTGCTGAACGAGGCGCGCTGGCGCTACTACGTGCTCGACTCCCCGACCATCTCCGACGGCGAGTTCGACACCCGGATGCGGGAGCTGATCGAGCTGGAGGAGGCCTATCCAATCCTGCGCACGCCGGACTCGCCGAGCCAGCAGGTCGGTCCACCGCCCTCAACGACGTTCGCTCCGGTGGAGCACCTGCAACGGCTGCTCAGCCTGGACAACGTGTTCAGCCGGGAGGAGCTGGACCGCTGGGCGGCGCGGGCCGTACGCGAACTGGGGGAGCATCGGGTCAAGCAGTCGGGCTATCTCTGCGAGCTGAAGGTCGACGGACTGGCGCTGGATCTGGTCTTCGAGCAGGGCCGGCTGGTCCGGGCAGCAACCCGGGGGGACGGCCGGGTCGGCGAGGACGTCACGGCAAACGTGCGGACGATCTCGGTGATCCCGCAGCAGCTGGCCGGCGGGGACGTGCCGGCGGTGCTCGAGGTCCGCGGCGAGGTCTTCTTCGCGGTCCAGGACTTCACGGCCCTGAACGAGTCCCTAGTGCTCGACGGCAAGGCGCCGTTCGCGAATCCGCGCAACGCGGCCGCGGGCTCGTTGCGGCAGAAGGATCCGCGGGTCACCGCATCGCGGAACCTGGGCTTCGTCAGCCACGGCATCGGGGTACTGGAGGGGTTCACGGTGGATCGGCTGTCGGCGGCGTACGACGCCCTGGAGCGGTGGGGCCTGCCGGTCAGTCCGTTCCGCAAGCTGGCACCGGATCTGGATGAGGTGTGGGCGTATGTGACCTACTTCGGCGAGCACCGGCACGCCAGCGCTCACGAGATCGACGGTGTCGTGGTCAAGCTGGACGAGCGTGCGGTGCAGGACCAGCTCGGGTCGACCTCGCGGGCGCCGCGCTGGGCCATCGCGTACAAGTACCCGCCGGAAGAGGTCACCACGAAGCTGCTCGACATCAGCGTGAACGTCGGCCGTACCGGCCGGGTGACGCCGTTCGGGGTGATGGAGCCGGTGCAGGTGTCGGGATCGACCGTGAGCATGGCGACCCTGCACAACGAAAGCGAGCTGCAGCGCAAGGGTGTGCTGATCGGCGACACCGTGGTGCTGCGCAAGGCGGGCGACGTGATCCCGGAGATCGTGGGCCCGGTGGTCGACCTGCGCGACGGCAGCGAGCGGCGATTCGTCATGCCGACCCAATGCCCGGCCTGCGGCACCGAGCTGGGCTATGAGCGGGAGGGGGACGCCGACCTGCGCTGCCCCAACCACCGGTCCTGCCCGGCGCAGTTGCGTGAGCGGCTGTTCCACGTCGCGAGCCGCGCGGCGCTGGACATCGAGGTGCTGGGGTACCAGTCGGCGAATGCCCTGCTGGAGACGGGCCTGCTGGTCGACGAGGGCGATCTGTTCGGCCTGACCGAGGAGGCGTTGCTGCGGGCTGCGTTCTTCACCACCAAGAACGGTGCGTTGTCGGCGAACGGTACCAAGCTGCTGGCCAACCTGGCGGAGGCGAAGACCAGGCCGTTGGCGAGGTTCCTGGTGGCCCTCAGCATCCGTCATGTCGGACCGTCGACGGCTCCGGCACTGGCAGCGGCATTCGGGGACATCGAACGGATCGCCTCGGCGTCGGCTGAGGAGCTGGCGGCGGTCGAGGGCGTCGGCCCCACCATGGCCGCTGCGATTGCGGAGTGGTTCGCCGTCGACTGGCACGCCGAGATCGTCCGCAAGTGGCGGGCGGCGGGCTGTCTGATGCGCGAGGAGACCAAGCCGGCTCGAGATCAGACCCTGGCCGGGGTTTCGGTTGTGGTCACCGGTTCGCTGGCGGGCTACTCCCGCGACTCCGCGGCCGAGGCGATCACGTCCCGGGGCGGCAAGGTCGCGGGATCTGTGTCGAAGAAGACGTCATTCGTGGTGGTGGGCGACTCGCCGGGGTCGAAGTACGACAAGGCGGTCGAGCTCAAGGTGCCGATCCTCGCCGGGGCCGACGCATTCACCGTGCTGCTCGAGCAGGGTCCGGAAGCGGCGGCCGAGGTCGCGACTAGAGGCTGAACAGCTGCCGGGCCTCGCCGATGCCGAACCCCCAGCTCCCGGTCATCACGTAGTAGACGTACCAGCCGAGCAGGAAGATCGCGATCATCGCACCGAGCAGCACGAGACCGACCCAGATCCGCATCCGCTTCTTCTGCCGAGTGGTCGGCACCTTGACCGGTCCCCACTCGCCGAGCACGGGCTGCACCCGCGGCGGGGTCGGCCCGTTCAGGTTGAGGTTGGAGAAGATCCGCGGCACCGGGCCACTCTAGTCGTCGACCAGGTCCCGAACTGTCAGAACAGCCAGTGCTGCAGGCCGACCCAGCCGGTCGCCACGAGCACGAACCGTGTCACCCGGCCGACCAGCACGGTCAGCGCGAAGCCCACCACCGGCATCCGGGTGGCGCCGGCCAACAGCGCCACCGCGTACAGCGGCGGGATGCCCACAACTGCTGCCAAGAGCACGATCGGCAGCCCCCAGCGTTTCTGACCCACCAGCTCGAGCAGCCGGGTCAGCAGGGTCCGCAACCGGGCCCCGATCGGTCGCGGAGGCCGCGCCGGCCGCTCGTGCTTGCGCCGGAACAACGCGAACTGCCGTCCGCGGCGTACGCCAACGAAGAGCAGCAGTTTGCCGACCGTCTGGCCCATCCCAACGCCCACCGCGATGGGCACCCCGCCGGCCAGCGCCGTGACCTGCGAGGCGACGATGTAGGCCTCCGCATTGGCCACCGGGAGCACGGCCGACACCACCCCGAAGCCGATCGAGGTGAGCAGGGCGAAGAACTCGGCCCAGAAAGCCCCGGACACGCGCCGACCGTACCCGATCGAGCCGAGATCCCTACCTGACCAGGGCCGCCAGATGGTGCAGGCGGGCGATCTCGGAGTCCAGGAAGGCCGGTCCACCGACCCTTCCGATGGCGATCACCCGGTTGTGGGTCAGTGGTGTGACGACCACGGTGGTTTCACCCCATCCGGGGCTCCAGCCGGCGGCCAGATCGACCCGGTGGGTGTCGTCGAAGGGCGCGAACTGTGCGGCGTGCTCTGGCGTGAGTTCGGGAGCCAGTGTGGTCGAGAACATCGGCCGCGGTTCGCCATCGGCGATCTCGACAAGGGTTGCCCAGTGCGAGCGGAAGACCACCGGGCACAGCGTGACCAGTGTCTCGGCCGCGTGGGACGGGTCGGCCGTCATCCGCTCCAGCGCCTCGAGATCGGACTGCAGGCCGCCGCCCTCCGGATAACGGGAGATCCACTCGACCCGAACCCCCGGAAGGTTTTGGCACGCCGTCACGATGGTCTCGGGCAGCTGGTTGGGCGGCAGGTCGACGATGAAGTCGTCCACCACGGTGCCCTCGCCCTTCTCCACGATCTCCACCGCGTTGATGTCCGCCCCCACGCCGCCCATGGCGGTGGCCACAGCACCCAGTGAACCGGGCCGGTCGGGCAGGGAGACCCGCATCAAGAACACGCCACTATCCTCCTGCACCCCGATTACCGGTGTGTTTCGGCTTTATGTCCTACCCGCCCAATCGACGTGGAACCCTGTACCCCGTGCCGGCCTTTCTACCCTTCCGCGCCCTGCGCTACGCCGCCGACGATCTGCACCCTCTCGTCGCGCCCCCGTACGATGTGCTGTCCGATGCCGACGTGGACGCGCTGCAGGCCCGGTCGGCGCACAACATCACGCGTGTCGACGTGCCGCGAGGCGGGCCCGACCGGTACCGGCAGGCCGCCGAACTGCTGTCGGACTGGCGGCGCGCTGGCGTCCTGGTGGCCGACGAGGTGCCGAGCTACACGCTCTACCGGATGCGTTTCACCGACGCCGGCGGGACGGCGCGCGACATCACCGGGGTGATCGGCGGCCTGGAGATCACCGACGAGGGAGCTGGCGGCGTGCTGCCACACGAACGCACCACTCCCAAGGCCTCGACCGACCGGCTGGATCTGACCCGGGCCACCCGGGCCAACCTGTCACCGGTCTGGGGCCTGTCGCTGGCGCCCGGCCTGACCAAGCTGCTCGCAGAGCCCGGCGAGCCAATGGGCACGATTCGCGAAGACGGTGTCGAGCACATCGTGGAGCGGGTAGCGGATCCGGGGCGGATCGCCGCGATCCAGGACGTGCTCGCCGGAGACGACGTTCTTATCGCCGACGGCCACCACCGGTATAGCATCAGCCGCACCTATCGCGACGATGTCCGCGCGGCGACCGGTGACTACGCAACGCCGGCAGAGCAGACCCTCGCCTTCGTCAACGAGCTGGTGGCCGACCAGCTCAGCGTCGAGGCGATCCACCGGCTGTACGCCGACATCTCGCTGCCGGATCTGACCGCGGCCCTGGCGAGGTCGTTCAGGATGACCAGCCTCGGTCGGCCCACCGCGGAGACCCTGGCCGCGATGCGGAGTGAGGGTTTCCTGGTGCTGGTTTCCGCCGAGGGTTCGTTGCGGCTTGATCCGCATCCCGGCCGCTTCGACGGCGTACGGGCCTTGGATGGTGCCTGGCTGGAGACTGCACTGGCCGATGTGCCCCTTACGGTGACCTACCAGCACGGGCTGTCGGCCGCGCTGGCCGAAGTCGACGCGGGCCGGGCCACAGCGGCGGTGCTGATCCGCCCGGTCAGCGTCGGTGAGATCGAGCGGACCGCCCGGGAGGGCCTGCTGATGCCGCCAAAGTCGACATTCTTCACCCCCAAGCTCAAGACGGGCTTCGTTCTCCGCCCGCTGGGGGATTCGGAACGGTAGACGCGCCAGGCCTAACTCTGCCGTAGCACCTTGGCCAGGATGTCTGGCCTGTCGGTCATGATCCCGTCGACGCCGAAGCTGAGCAACCGGCGCATCGCCGACTCCTCGTCGATCGTCCATACATCGACACGGAGATTCCGGCGATGCGCCTCCCGCACCAGTCGAGGGGTGACGATGCGCACACCCTTGTACTTCTCCGGAGGTTGCAGGGCCTGGAAAGGCGGGTGGTAAAGATCCGAGAGACGCAGCAGGTTCAGCAACATGAAGACCGCGAACTCAACAATGGATGCGGCCGTTGCGACGGTGCCCCGCGACGCGCGGCGAAATCTCCGAATGGGTCCGCGCCGATCGGTTACCACTAATGTCCGGTCCTGGCCGCCGGCGGCTTCGATCACCCGATAGACGTCGGCTTCCAGGCCTGGGCGCTCTCCCTTCAACTCGATGTTGATGGGACGATCGGGAAAGGTTTCGTAAATGGATTCCAGCGTCGGAATCCGAACCCCCCGGCCGCGCCAGGGATAGGTCGAACCGCCATCGGGAGTGAACCAGAATCCGGCATCAAGTTCCTGGAGCTCCCGCAAGGTCTTCTCGGCCACCGGACCCGTCCCGTCCGTTGTGCGGTCCACGATCGAGTCATGAATGACGACGACGGCTCCGTCGGCGCTGGCGTGTACGTCGAGCTCGATCACTGCGTCGCCCATGGCGAGGCCTTCGCGGAAGCCCTCGACGGTGTTCTCCGGCACGACTTTGGCCCCCCCGCGGTGGGCGAAGCTCACCGGCCATCCCGATGGTGTCGGTGGTCTGGAATGACCTCCGTTACGGAAGGAGAGGCGCCCGACCATGACACCCGTCAGCGCTCCCGCCAGTGCGCCGAGGAAGAACGACCCGGCAGTGAGCCGGAACTCCCAGATGTTGTCCGCAACGAGGGAGGCGTCTCCCTGCTTGATGATGGCGTTGCTCATTTCAGGCGATCCTCCGGCCCTCAGTCGCGGGATTACACCCAAAACGATGCATTGCGGACGAAGTAACGCGCAAGAGCCAGACTCGACAGGCGTATCACTTTTCGTGGCCGACCATCGGCTGACCTGAGGCTCTCGATCAGCGCTTGAACTCCTGGACGGACCAGCCGTTGCCATCCGGGTCGGTGAAGAACGCGAACCGAGAACCGGGAGCGCCCTCGGGCCCCAGCTGCTGTACCTCGGTAATGGCTAAACCCCGACCGAGCAGTTCCTTCCTGGCTGCATCGATGTCGTCAACGACCAGCTGCGCACCCTTCGTCGAGCCTGGCTCCCCGAGCGGCATGCCCTGCCCGATGACGATCGAGCAGGCCGAGCCCGGCGGGGTGAGCTGCACGACGCGCATGCCGGGGCCCGGTGAGACGTCGTGGTCCACGTGGAAGCCGACGACCTCGCTGTAGAACGCCTTGGCCTTGTCCACGTCCGACACCGGGATGCCGATCACCTCGAGCCGATAGTCCATGGGTTCCTCCTGAAGTTCGGGTGTATCACCGGCTAGGCCAGCATCCTCCTTCTGGCGATGAGCACAGAAGGTGGTCACT
>JBKPNA010000441.1:0-9984 GCA_046765695.1 Actinomycetota bacterium
TATGGGGTCAGGCCCGAACGGTCGTAGTAGTCGCTGACCACCTTGGATCCAGGCGCCAGCGTGGTCTTCACCCAGGGCTTGCGGTTGAGCCCGCGCTCGACTGCCTTCTTGGCCATCAGCGCGGCGCCGATCATCACGCTCGGATTCGAGGTGTTGGTGCACGAGGTGATCGCCGCGATGGTCACCGCACCGTGGTCCAGCTCGAAGGAGGTGCCGTCGCTGAGGGTGACTGAAACCTGCTCCGACGGGCGGCCGATGTCGTCGGGTATGCCCTCGCCGTACTCGTGCGGCTCCCTCGACCCGTTGCCAGTGGCGTGACTGGGTACGTCGGAGGCAGGGAAGGACTCCGCCACTGACTCGTCGTAGCCGGTCTCGTCCTCGTCCGCGACGTAGTCTCGCAGCGCTTCGCGGAAGCCCTGCTTGGCGTGGGCCAGGATCACCCGGTCCTGTGGCCGCTTCGGCCCGGCGATGCTGGGCACCACGCTGCTCAGGTCGAGCTCGAGGTACTCGGAGTACCGGGGCTCGCGGTCGTCGTCGTGCCAGATCCCCTGCTCTTTGGCATAGCTCTCGACCAGGGCGATCTGGTCCTCGCTCCGGCCGGTCAGCCGGAGGTAGTCGATCGTCTGGCCGTCGATCGGAAACACGGCGATGGTCGAGCCGTACTCGGGGCTCATGTTGCCGATGGTGGCCCGGTTGGCCACCGGCACCTGGGTCACGCCGGGCCCGTAGAACTCGACGAACTTGCCGACCACCTTGTGCTGCCGCAGCATCTCGGTGATGGTCAGCACCAGGTCGGTGGCAGTGGCGCCCTCCGGCAGCGACCCGGACAGCTTGAAGCCGACCACGCGGGGGATCAGCATCGACACCGGCTGGCCGAGCATGGCCGCCTCCGCCTCGATGCCGCCGACTCCCCAGCCGACCACGCCCAGGCCGTTGACCATGGTGGTGTGGGAGTCGGTGCCGACGCAGGTGTCGGGATAGGCGTACGTGACTCCGTCGGTCTCCTGGGAGAAGACGACGCGCGCCAGGTGCTCGATGTTGACCTGGTGCACGATTCCGGTGCCCGGCGGGACCACCTTGAAATCGTCGAAGGCCGTCTGTCCCCAGCGCAGGAACTGGTAGCGCTCCCGGTTGCGGCCGTACTCGATCTCCACGTTGCGGGTGAACGCGTCCGCAGTGCCGAAGACGTCGGCGATCACCGAGTGGTCGATGACGAGCTCGGCCGGGGCCAGCGGGTTGATCCGGGCCGGGTCGCCACCCATCTCTCCCATCGCCTCGCGCATGGTGGCAAGATCCACCACGCAGGGCACGCCGGTGAAGTCCTGCATGATCACCCGTGCAGGAGTGAACTGGATCTCCTTGCTCGGCTCCGCCTCGGCGTCCCAGTCCGCCAAGGCCCGGATGTCGTCGGCGGTGATGTTGGCCCCGTCCTCGGTGCGCAGCAGGTTCTCGAGGAGGATCTTGAGGCTGTATGGCAGGGTGTCGGCGCCCTCGACCGCGTCCAGCCGGAAGATCTCGTAGGACTTCTCGCCTACCGTGAGGGTGGACTGGGCACCGAAACTGTTGACACTCACGCGGACTCCCGGAGCTAGAAACTATCTTGACGTCAAGATACCAGGGTTGGGTCTAGTGGCACCTTAACGCCCGTGCTCTGACCACTGACCGGCGGCGTTGACCCCTGAATCTGCTACGCGGGTTTCAGCTGCGGTACGCGCTGACCGGCGTGTCGCTGAAACGCGGGTAGCGAATTCAAGGCGGAAGTCGCAGCCGCCGCACAGGTCAGACGCGGTAGGAGCGGCGGGCGTGCTCGCTGGCGGTCTCCCGCTCCAGCCGCTGCTCGGCCTTGGTCGAGGAAGCCAGGTGGTAGGGCACCGAGGTCACCATCACGCCGGGAGTGAACAGCAGCCGGCCCTTCAGCCGCAGGGCGCTCTGATTGTGCAGGATCTGCTCCCACCAGTGGCCGACCACGTACTCAGGAATGTAGACGGTGACCACGTCGCGTGGGCTCTCGTTCCGGATGTTCCGCACGTAGTCGATGATCGGGCTCGTCACTTCCCGGTACGGAGAGGCGACCACCTTGAGCGGGATGCCGAGATCGGCCTCCTCCCACTGCTGGACCAGACGCTTGGTCTCCTCCGGGTCGACATCAACGGTGAGCGCCTCGAGCAGGCTCGGCCGGGCCGCCTTGGCGAAGGCCAGGGCTCGCAGGGTCGGCTTGTGCAGCTTGCTGACCAGCACGATCGCCCGGACCCTGCTGGGCAGCATCCGGTCGTCGCGGTCGATCATTGAGGTCTCCACCGCCACCCTCTCGTAGTGCCGGCGGATCATCTTCATCAGGGCGAACAACACCGCCATGGCGATGATCGCGATGTAGGCCCCGTGGACGAACTTGGCCAGCAACACGATCACCAGCACGGTCCCGGTCATCGTGGCGCCGATCCCGTTGATCACCCGAGACCGCTGCATCCGGGCCCGTACGGCGGGGTCGGTCTCGATCCGCAGGTGCCGCGTCCAGTGCCGCAGCATCCCGGTCTGGCTGACCGTGAAGGAGACGAAGACGCCGACCACGTACAGCTGGATCAAGGCGGTGACGTCGGCCTTGAAGGCGACGATCAGCACGATCGCCATCACCGCCAGCACGATGATCCCGTTGCTGTAGGCGAGGCGGTCGCCGCGGGTGTGCAACTGGCGGGGCAGGTAGCCGTCGCGCGCCAAGATGGAACCCAGCACCGGGAAGCCGTTGAACGCGGTGTTGGCCGCCAGGAACAAGATCAGCATCGTGGCGATGACCACGAAGTAGAAGCCGAGCGGGAAGCTGTCGAAGACAGCCCGGGCGAGCTGCCCGATGGCGGTCTCCTCGACGATCTGCACCCGCTGCCCGTTCAGGGTGTAGTAGGAGTGGCCGGTGTCGATCAGCTTGAGCCCGGTCAGGTTCGCCAGGGTGACCACGCCGATCAGCATCGTGACCGCGATGGTGCCCAGCAGCAACAGAGTCGTGGCGGCGTTCTTGCTCTTCGGTTTGCGGAACGCGGGCACGCCGTTGGAGATGGCCTCCACGCCGGTCAGCGCGGCGCAGCCCGAGGAGAACGTCCGGGCAAGCAGAGCGACCATGGCGAACCCGGTGAAGGCGGCATATTTCGGGTCAGCCTCGATGCCGTACTGGGCGCTGTGTGCCTGAACATGGTCTCCCAGGATCAGGATCCGGAACAGTCCCCAACTGATCATCAGCAAGACGCCGGCCATGAAGCAGTAGGTCGGGATGGCGAAGAGGGTTCCTGACTCGCGGACACCCCGCAGGTTCAGTGTCATCAGCACCAGGACCGCTATCGATGCCACCCACGCCTCGTGCCCGTCGATGAACGGCATCAGTGACTTGGCGTTCTGCACGCCGGAGGAGATGGAGACCGCGACGGTGAGCACGTAGTCCACCAGCAGGGCGCTCGCGACGGTGAGCCCGGCCTGCGGCCCGAGGTTGACCGTGGCCACCTCGTAGTCGCCGCCGCCGGATGGGTAGGCGTGCACGTTCTGCCGGTAGGAGGCGACCACGACCAGCATCACCACGGCCACCAGCAGCGCGATCTTCCAGGAGTACGAGTACGCCGCCAGCCCGGCCAGCGACAGGGTGATCAGGATCTCATCGGGTGCGTACGCCACCGAGGAGAGCGCGTCGGAGGCGAAGACCGGCAGCGCGATCCGCTTGGGCAGCAGCGTCTCTCCAAGCTGGGTGCTGCGCAGTTTGCGACCAACAAGCAACCGCTTGCTGACGTCGGAGATGCTCACCACAATCGTGACTCTAGTGCCGCTCCGGAAGGATGGCTTACGTCGGTGATAGGACCCTAGACTCGCAAGAGTGCACATCGTGATCATGGGTTGTGGCCGGGTGGGGTCCAGCCTGGCCCGGAGCTTGGAGAGGCGCGGCCACACCGTCGCGGTGATCGACATGGATGTCGAGTCGTTTCGCCGTCTCGGGCCCGATTTCGCGGGCAAAACGGTCCGGGGCGTGGGCTTCGACCGGGAAGTGCTGCTGGAGGCCGGCATCGAGCAGGCCGACGGGTTCGCGGCGGTGTCGTCCGGCGACAACTCCAACATCCTCTCCGCCCGCGTGGTCCGGGAGACCTTCGACGTTCACAACGTCGTCGCGCGGATCTACGACCCTGGCCGGGCGGAGGTGTATGAGCGGCTCGGCATCCCGACCGTGGCCACGGTGCGCTGGGCCGCCGACCAGGTGCTGCGCCGGCTGCTGCCGGGCGGGTCAGAGCCGCAGTGGCGCGACCCGTCCGGTTCCGTCCGGCTGATGGAGGTCCACGTCGACAGATCGTGGGTCGGCCGCTCGGTCGGCCAGATCGAGGACGCGACCGGCGCGCGTGTGCCGTTCCTGTTCCGGATGGGCAGCGGCACGGTACCCACCCGCAGCACACTGTTCCAAGACGGAGATCTGCTGTACGCGGCGGTGCTCGACCAGGATCTGGCCAGGGTGGAGGCGGTGCTCGCCGCCCCGCCGAAACCGGAATGAACAGCCGAAGAAGGAGCCAGGAATGCGCGTAGCGATTGGCGGAGCAGGCAACGTTGGTCGCTCCATTGCCGCCGAGCTCGTGGAGAACGGCCACCAGGTGCTGCTCATCGACCGCGACCCGCACGCCATCAAGTCCGACAGCACCGACAGCATCGACTGGCTGCTTGCCGACGCCTGCGAGCTGTCCTCATTGGAAGAGGCCGGCCTGGACACCTGCGACGTCGCCATCGCTGCGACCGGCGACGACAAGGTCAACCTGGTGATGTCGCTGCTGGCGAAGACCGAGTTCGGCGTACCGCGCACCGTGGCTCGGGTCAATCACCCGAAGAACGAGTGGCTGTTCGACGAGGCCTGGGGCGTCGACGTCGCCGTCTCAACCCCGCGGCTGATGTCGGCCCTGGTCGAGGAAGCCGTGACCGTCGGCGACCTGGTCCGGCTGCTCACCTTCCACGAGGGCGCCACCAACCTGGTGGAGATGACCTTGCCGGCGAACAGTCCCTGCGTGGGCCAGCGCATCGGGGATCTCGCCTGGCCGGGCGACGTGGTGCTGGTGGCCATCATCCGTGACGGCCACGCTCGGCCGCCCGACGCGGACGGGTCGCTTGAGGCGGCAGACGAGCTGCTGTTCGTCACCGCCCAGGACTACGAGAAGGAGCTGGCCCAGATGCTGTCACCTCGGGACGGCTCGATCTCCGTTGCCAAGACCGCTACGCCCCGCATTCAAGCGGTCTGAGCTTTTTTGGTCTGTCCGCTCGCACGGTCGCGCTGCATCGCCCGGTCTTCCTCCTGCGCTCGGAGAAGCGGTCCCACAGCATCGCCGCCACTGCCCGATACCCGCTTCTCCTCGCTTAGTCGTCCAGACCGGACGGCGCGACCTAGCGATGCTCGCGGACTCGCGGCGGATTCTCGTTAGGCGGCTCGGCCTTGCCCAAGGCGGAGCCCTCCATCGGGGTCTTGCCCTTGGACAGCATCAGCCCGATCACGGCGAGGGTGGCAATCAGCAGCGGCCAGCCGAGCACGACCTTGGCGACAGCCAGCCACAGCACCTGGCCAGAAAGAAACAGCGGCAGCTGGATCACGAACCGCAAGACGTAAGGCACAGCCAGCACGAGGGTGAGTTTGCTCGTCATTCTCACCAGACCACGGTCCTGCGCCCAGCCGGTCGGCTCACCAACCGCGGCGCCGATCACGAACCCGATCAGCGGGCGCCGCACCGCCACCGTGAACAGCGAGAGCAGCGCCAGGGCGCCGTTGTAGAGAATCCCGGGCAGGAACACGTCCTGCGCCCGACCGGTGCGCGTCGCCACGAAGGCGGCGATCGCGGTGGGAATCACCGCGTTCACCACATGGCGCAGCGACTGGCGCTGAACCAGCCGGACCATGCCGAGCAGCACGGCGACGCCGAGTGCCGCACCCAGGGCTGGATACAAGCTGTGGCCGATCACCCAGGTGACGGTGAACGCGACGAACGGCAGGGCCGCTTCCAGCATGCCGCGTACGCCGCCGAGGGACTGCGACAGTTGGTAGCGGACGAACTCTTCGACGTAACGGAACTCGGTCGGAGGGCGGAGGGCAGTCGACGACTGACCGGACCGCCGTTGCCCGCCGGCACTGTCGGCGGCGGCGGACGAGTCCGTCACGAGGCTGCTGGCATCAACTCGTAGCGCGGGTTGTACAACAGCCGACGGCCGTCGTGACAGCTGATCCGGCCCCACACCTTGAGAGTCCGGCCCGGGTCGATCCCGGGGATCTCCCGTCGGCCCAGCCAGAGCAGGGTCACCGCACCCGAACCGTCGCGCAGCTCGACCTCGAGGGCCGGCTGCCCACCGTGTGGGCTGATCGTGACGCAGGAGACGGTTCCGGTCAGCTGGACCTGCTGACGGTCCTCGCAGTTCCGGATGGGCATTGCGCCCTCCTCGCGGACCGTCCGCTGCAGCTCCTCCGACTCGAGCTCGGCGTTGGAGGACGTGAAGCGGCGCAGCGCCCGCTGCAGGACATTCTCACTTGGCATCGCTCATCACCTCGCCTTCCAGCATCCCATTTCGCGCAAGTTCTGCATTGATCAAGGGGGACGACCCCCTTGAACCCCGCGTGTTAACGAGCGTCGCCACCGGCGCTGACCGCGCTCGGCATGCTCAACGGCAACAGGTCACCGGGCGCCATGGCCTCCTCGCCCCGCCTCACGATCACCTTCCGGAAGGCGGACAGCACGTCGGCGACGACGGGCGACTCTAGGTCGTCCTCGACCGCGGCCTGCCCGTAGACGATGCCGCGCAGCAGCCACCGCGGGCCCTCGGCCACCCACATCCGGGACGGCTGATACCCCTGCTCCCCGTCGGGTGTGGTGACGGGGATGAATCGATAGAGCTCGACCCCGAACGGACCCTCGCGAAGCGACGCCGAGCCGCCCTCGGCGGTCGCGGCCTCGGAGATCTCCTCCCGAAGCTCCGCCCACAATCCTCCGCTGCGGGGTGCCGCGTACGCGCCCAGCTCCAGCGCCGAAGAGACGGTCTGTGTCGCACCGGGCTTGCCGCTCGGTGCCGGGACCTTGGTCTCGATGACCAACATGGCAGAGACGATCTCCTTGGTCTCCTCGGCTACCTGAAGGCGTAGCTCCGACCCCGGTACGCCGGTGATGATCAGGCTGCCCAGATCGATCCGGGGACCCTCGTCGCCTGCCTCCACGTCGTCCACCTCAGTGATGTCCCAAGGGCCCTCACCCCGCCAGTCCAGCGCGTCGAGGGCGGCGAGATCGTCGGCTTCGGCAGTGCCGGCAGCACTCTCCTCGGTGGCCTCCACCGTCGGGTCTTCCTTGATCGGCTGCTCCGGTTCGTCGGTGCCGGCCTTGCGCTTCCTGTCTCGTTTGAAGATCACGCGGTCTCACCCAGGCCGATCATGCTTGGTGCTCCTGACTGCTGCGATGAGGTGCTCAGTATTCCGCCCGTCGATCCGTGACCACCGACACCACGGGAGGAGGTCGGCAGCTCGCTCACCGGAACGAAGACTGCCGTGCTGACCGGCTGAATCACCAGTTGGGCAATCCGGTCGCCCCGAGTGAAACGGACCGGCTGTTCTCGGTCAGTGTTCAGCAGGCAGACCTTGATCTCCCCCCGATAGCCGGCATCGACCGTCCCCGGCGAGTTAACCAGGGCGATTCCGTGGCGGGCGGCCAGTCCGGAACGCGGATGAACGAAGGCCGCGAATCCTTCCGGCATGGCAACGGCCACCCCGGTGCCGACGAGGCGCCGTTCCCCTGGCTCCAGCACGAAGTCCTCGGCGCACCGCAGATCAGCTCCGGCGTCCCCTGCATGCGCGTACGCCGGCGGCTCGAGCCCCGGATCGAGCTGGAGAAGCGACACCTGGACCTCGGTTGCGGCTGGGCCGTGGCTCACTCCGCCAGCTTATGGCGCGTGGCCTCAAAAGCTTGTCAGCACCTCACGCGCGCGGGGGTTCAAGGGGGTCGTCCCCCTTGCTCCGACCAAGGGGCGCGTGGCTTTCCGATGTCCGCGGCCCGATGGCAGCGGTGAGGGCCGCGGCCAGCTTCTCCGGCCGGCGGCTGGAGACCAGCCAGTAGGGCACCGGGTCCGCCGGGTCGACCAACGCGATCTCCACCGCCGTGTCGATGTAGGGCCGGAGCACCAGGTGGGCCCGCGCGTCCGCCTCGACCCCGGCGCGCCGGCGGGTCGCCTCGGCGTCCAGCGGCCGACAGCCCCCGATGTAGAGGTGCTCGATCTCTGCCCTGCCGATCCGGATGGCGCGGGAATCGATCCGGATTGAGATGCCGGCGCGGACGAAGACCCAGGTCGCCACGAGCAGGCTCACCGCTGCGCCAGCTATCCCCCAGACCGCCCCCACGGAGAACGCGAGGGCCGCCAGCATGGACAGCGCGAAACCGGCGGCGAGCAGCCACCAGAGCAGTGGGACGCTCAGCCGCTCGCGAAACAGCATGCCGGTAACCTACGTGGCTCGGACGACAACGCCGCCCCACGCGAGAGCGCGAGGCGGCGTCTGGCCGGACTGACTGCCCCCAACCAGACCGGCGCAGTCACGGGCTTTCAGACGACCACGCGGACAGCACCATCCGCCAGCACATTTGTGCAGCGTCAAGCTCTACGCAGAAGGGGTGACCACCCGTGGATACCCGTACCAGCACAGGGATCCCAGCCTCAGCCGGCGCAATCGAAGCAGTACGCCTCCCCGTTGGACCGCTCCTCCGCGATCTGGCTGCGGTGCCGGACCAGGAAACAGCCGGCACAGGTGAACTCGTCGAGCTGCCTGGGCAGCACCCGAACGGTTAGCTCCTCGTGGGAAAGGTCTGCCCCTGGCAGCTCGAACGCTTCGGCGGCCTCGGCCTCGTCTTCGTCTACTTTCCCCGAGTTCTTATCGTTACGGCGGGTCTTGAGCTCTTCAATGCTGTCTTCGTTCAGCTCTTCATCAGTCTTACGGGGGGCGTCGTAATCGGTCGCCATCTTTCCCTTCCCGGGCGGCGAGCCCAGATCTCACGAGAAGATTTCGTGCGCAGTCATACCACATAGCCCGCCAATCTGGCGTGTCGTGGAGGACCGTGCCTCTATAACGCCTTCCGATACCCAAAATTCCCGTGAAACGAGCCAATTTTCCTGCGTCAGTTGGCGGCCTGGATCAGTGCCGGACGACCGGGATCGCGCAAGTTCGGACAGCATCCCTGCGCGCACTCATACCAGCCGACGAGACCCGATCCCGCCACCCGCTGGTCCGGGCTCTCGCCGCGCGCCACGGCGGCCCGTTCACCCATCAGATCCACCAGCTGGGCCACGAAGGCCGGGTGCACGCCGGCCGTTGCGGCCCGTTCGCACGCCAGCCCCAGCTCGGCCGCAGTCGCCCTGGCTTCGGTGTCCAGGTCGAAGATCACCTCCATGTGGTCGGAGATGAAACCGATCGGTACCAGCACGACCGCCGCCCGCCCCTGCGAACCAAGCGATCGCAGATGGTCGTTGACGTCGGGTTCCAGCCACGGCTGGCTCGGCGGTCCCGAGCGGGAGCAGTAGACGAGGTCCCAGTCGTATCGGCGGCCGAGCACGGCGGAGACCCGGCGGGTCACCTCGGCGGCAACCCCGACGTGCCAGTCGACGTACGCCCCGGTCGGGGTCCGTGGCTCCGGCCCGGCCGTGACGGCCATCGAGACGGGGATCGAATGGGTGACGAACACCAGCCGGGCCTGCGGCGCCGCTTCGCGCAGCCGGTCCAGCGCGGCGAGCGTGGCATCCACAGCCGCGGCGACGAAACCCGAGGAGTTGGCGTAGTGCCGGATCCGGTCGATCTGCACGGCCGTGCCCTGCGCCGCGTCGTACAGGTTCTCCCGGTACTGCCGGCAGGACGAATAGGAGGGATACGCGCTGGTCACTACGGCGAGCACGCGTCGCAGGCCTGCCGCATCGATGGCACGCAGCTCGTCACGGAGAAACGGCGCAGAGTTCCGATTCCCCCAGAAC
>JBKPNA010000442.1:0-8036 GCA_046765695.1 Actinomycetota bacterium
GGGTATCCGCGCGGTGCGGTCTTGAGCGGCTCGCTCATTCCGTGGCCAACCTCCAGACCACGCTCCCTCAGCTCGTCCAGGATCGACTCCAGCTCCGCGCCGGTGTCGTCGCGGACCACAGCCTCGCGGTACCGCTCCAGCTGGTCGGGCGCCATCATGTACGCGCCGCACGCAGCCATCACTCCCTCCGAGTCCAGATGCAGGTAGTAGACCGTGCCATCGGTCTCGTGCGCGGCGCCGTGCTGGGTCTTGTAGGGCGACTTGTCAGGTGAGAAGCGAACGTCCCGGTTCATCCGGAAGACCTTGAAGGGCTGGTATCGCTCGGGCAACGACTCGACCAGCGCGGCCATCGGCTCCTTGACCTCCTTCTCGAACACCGACTTGTTGGCTGTCCAGAACTCCTTGGAGTTGTCCTGCTCCAGGTCGGCGAAGAAGGTGGTTGCCCGCGGGGAGAATCCGGTCGATTGCACCATTGGCTCAGTATTTACCGCGGCGCTGACGTTCGCTCCGGGCCTGCGGTTCGGCGGAACCCGCTCGCTAGGCTGACCCCATGAGTGACGAGGCTCTGGAGAACCTGCTACACGAGGATCGGCGCTTTCCCCCACCACCGGATCTGGCTGCGAACGCCAACGTCACCGCCGAGACCTACGAGCAGGCCGCGGCCGACTTCGAAGGCTTCTGGGCCGAGCAGGCCAAACGGATCAGCTGGCAGACCGAGCCGACGCAAGTGCTCGACTGGAGCAACCCGCCGTTTGCGAAGTGGTACGCCGACGGCACTCTCAACGCCGCGTACAACTGCCTCGACCGGCATGTCGAGGCCGGTCTTGGCGACCGGGTGGCGTTCCACTTCGAGGGCGAACCCGGCGACACCCGCACGATTACCTACGCCGAGCTGACCAGCCAGGTGAAGCGGGCGGCGAACGCGCTGACCGACCTCGGCGTCAGAACCGGCGACCGGGTTGCCATCTACCTGCCGATGATCCCTGAGGCAGTGGTCGCCATGCTGGCCTGCGCCCGCATCGGCGCGCCGCACACGGTGGTCTTCGGCGGCTTCTCTGCCGATGCGCTGTCCACCCGCATCCTGGACTGCGGCGTCGAGGTGGTGATCACCGCAGACGGTGGCTACCGGCGTGGCGCCACCTCGCCCCTCAAGCCCGCAGTGGACAAGGCACTGGAGCGCTGCCCCGACGTCCGCCACGTGCTGGTGATCAAGCGCACCGGGCAGGACACGGCCATGACCGAGGGCCGGGACGTCTGGTGGGACGAGGCCCTGAGCCGCCAGTCCGATGAGCACGAGTGCGAGGTCTTCCCGGCCGAGCACCCGCTCTACATCATGTACACCTCCGGCAGCACGGGTAAGCCCAAGGGCATCCTGCACACCACCGCCGGCTACCTGGTCGGCTGCGCGTACACGCATTGGGCGAGTTTCGACCTCAAGCCCGAGACGGATGTCTTCTGGACCGCCGCGGACATCGGCTGGGTCACGGGCCACTCCTACCTGGTGTATGGGCCGCTGGCGAACGGGGCCACGTCGGTCATGTACGAGGGCACGCCCGACACTCCGCACAAGGGGCGCTGGTGGGAGATCATCGAGAAGTATCGGGTGACGATCCTCTACTGCGCGCCGACGGCGATCCGCACCTTCATGAAATGGGGCTCCGACATCCCGGAGAACTTCGACATGTCGTCGCTGCGGATCCTCGGCTCCGTCGGCGAGCCGATCAACCCGGAGGCGTACGTCTGGTACCGGCACTACATCGGTGGCGACGGTACGCCGGTGGTCGACACCTGGTGGCAGACCGAGACCGGGATGCACATGATCTCCCCGATGCCCGGAGTGACGGAGGGCAAGCCGGGCGCGGCGATGACGGCGGTGCCCGGGGTCTTCGCCGAGGTCGTCAACGACGAGGGCCGGCCGGTGGAGAAGGGGTCCGGCGGCTATCTGGTGATCACCAAGCCGTGGCCGGCCATGCTGCGCACCATCTGGGGCGACGACCAGCGTTACATCGACACCTACTGGTCCCGCTTCCCCGACCTGTACTTCGCCGGTGACGGTGCCAAGAAGGACGAGGACGGCGACCTGTGGCTGCTCGGCCGGGTGGACGACGTGATGAACGTGTCCGGGCACCGGATGTCCACAACCGAGATCGAGTCCGCCCTCGTGTCCCACCCGAAGGTCGCGGAGGCGGCGGTGGTCGGTGCTACCGATGAGACCACCGGCCAGGCGATCGTGGCGTTCGTGATCCTCCGAGCCGACGCAGCGACCAGTGACGGCGAGGACATCGCCGCCGAGTTGCGCCGGCATGTCGCCAGCGAGATCTCGCCGATCGCTCGACCGCGGCAGATCCTGGTGGTGGAGGAGCTGCCGAAGACCCGCTCGGGCAAGATCATGCGCCGGCTGCTCCGCGACATCGCCGAGAACCGGGAGCTCGGCGACGTCACGACGTTGACCGACTCGACCGTGATGGACCTGATCAAGGAGAACCTGGCGACCACCAAGACCAGCGACGAGGACTAGATCCACCACGCCCTCGCCCCCGTATCTCCGCACAAGGCCACAAACGGAGCGGGATCTGGCCGGTTCGGGCCCCGTTTCTCCGCACAACGCCACGAAGGTGCCACGACCGCATCGCGCAGGCAGCTCACGGTAAAGTCAAGCTGAGCGAAGGGAGCGGGCCATGACAGACCAGCCGGTCGGCGACATCATCAAGGGCATCACCGACGACGTCAAACTGCTGGTCCGCGATGAGATCGCCCTGGCCAAGGCCGAGCTGATCCCCGCAGCAAAGAACGGCGGCATGGGAGCGGGCCTGTTCGCCGGCGCGGGTTACTTCGCCATCTGTGCACTCTCGCTGCTCTACTTCGCGCTGGCGTTCGGGCTGTCGGCCGCGTTCGGCTGGCCGGTCTGGCTCGGCTTCCTCGTCGTCGGCGTCGCGCTGTTCCTCGTCGCCGGCATCTGCGGCGGAATCGGCTTCATGCTGGTCAAGCGGGTCAAGCCACCGGAGCGGACGATCGCCCAAGCCAACCAGACGGTGACCGAGGTCAAGACCGCGGCTCAGCAGGCGCTCGCCGCCGCCAATGCGCCGCAGATCGAGGGCGAGGTCGTACGCGACCGGCGCGCGCTGCGCTGATCGGAAGCGCCCACGAAGATCGTGACCAGATCTTGCGGCAGAAGCGCCGCACCATAATTCAGGATCTCAGCCCCACCCAGCGATCCATGATCCGCATCGCATTCGCGTAGATCGTCAGCACCGGGTTGACCCCGCCGTTGGTCACATGCAGCGAGCCGTCGACCACCCGCAGGTTGTCGTGTCCCCAGACCCGTCCGTCGATGTCGCAGACCGAATGGGCCGGGTCGGTGCCCATCCGGCAGGTCCCAGCCTGGTGCTGACCGCTGCTCGGGCCGTACGCCCCGGGCAGCCGAACGTACTGCACCGTGGTCACCGCGCCGCTCGCAGTCAGCCACTCGACCGCCCGCTCCCCCAGGAATCGGTGCAGCCTGTGGTCCTCCGGGTGCAGCCGGCCGCTGAGCCGGGCGACCGGGTTTCCCAGGTGATCGACGACGCGAGGATCCAGCCGCACCCGAGACTCCGCCGACGTCATCTCCTGCACTGGGCCGGCCACCTGCTGCATCCGTGGGTGAAACTCCCGCATCGCCGCTTTCACCCCGGATCCCCGCAGTCCGATCAGCCTCGCCGCACGCAGGTAGCCGAAGGTCAGCACGGGGGTCGGCACGAAGTCGTTGGCCATCATGCCGCCCCCGACCAGGCCCGGATTACCGTGTCGGAAGTCGTTGGTGGCGATGCTTGCTCCGGGGCCCAGCCAGTCGTTGACCTCCTCCGCGAAGATCCCGAGCGCTCCGAAATAGACGTGACCCTGGAGATGCCGACCGACCTGGTCGTACGCGTTGCCCAGCCCGTCCGGCTCCACATCGTTGGCACTGGACAGCAGCAGCCGCGCCGTCTCGATCGCGCCGGCCGCCAGCACCACGTCCGCGGAGTGCACCTGTGCCCGCCAGACACCGGCCGGCCCGCTGCCCGCCAGCGCGACCCCGTTCACCCGTCCCCGGCCGTCAACAGTGACCCGCTCCGCCCGGGTGTTCGGCAGGACATGCAGCAGTCCCGTCGCCGCCGCGCGAGCCAGGGTCGTGTTGTGTGAGCCGTTCTTGGCCTCGATCGGGCACGCAAAGCCAATGCACTGGCGGCAGCGGGCGCATGCCGGCCGCCCGGCGTAGGGCTGGGAGTTGACCGCCAGCGGCACCGGCAGCACGCTCCAGCCCAGCGCCCGAGCGCCCGCCGCAAGCTTCTCGGCCGGCGCAGTCCGCGGTTGCGCCGGCATGGGGTACGGGCGCGACCGGAAGGCCAGCATTGAATCGCCTGCGGTCGAGCCGCACACCCCGATCTCCCACTCGGCCCGGCTGTAGTACGGCTCGAGATCGGAGTAGCCGATCGGCCAGTCGGCCAGCGCGCTGCCGTCCGGCACACCGTAGGTGCTGGCCATCCGGAAGTCCTCCGGCACGAACCGCCAGGCCTGCGCACCGTAGACCCGAGTCCCGCCGCCGTAGGTGTAGGCGTTGCTGCCCCAGCGCGGATCCCAGGCCGGCAAGGTGACCGGTTGATCATCGACGAGCAGGGTCCGCGGATGGTCGGCGCTGCGCAGCAGTGTGCGGTGATCGAGTCCGGTGTTGGTCCGGGCGTTACGCAGGTGGTCCTCCGTCAGGTAGGCGCGGTCGGGGAAGGCACCCGCCTCCACGACCAGCACCCGCCGCCCGGCTTCGGTCAGGGCGCAGGCGGCGACTCCACCGCCCGCTCCCGAGCCGACGACGACCGCGTCATAGCTGTCGTCCAGTTCGCCGGGGTTGATCACGGAACTGCGATCCACCTCGGGCACGGTCACGTCGGGCCAGCCACCTGCCGGCTCCGGGCGCCAGCCCAACATCTCCCATCCGGCCTTGCTGGCGTAGAAGGCGTTGTTCACCATCGTGGCGAACCAGTCGCGCTGCTCGGGGGTTCCGGTCCCGTCCAGAACGGCAGCCACTTCCGGCGCCCACTCCGGCCGCTCAGCAGCCAGGACTGATGTCCAGAACTCCACACCACCGGCTTCGGATGCCGACGGGTAGTCATCCGCCGGCACCACCGCGTCCATCGCACGCCGCAGCCGTTCCAGGTTCACCCGACAATCGTCACAGTTGCCGGTTAGCCTCAGATCGTGGCCCAGACCGCCGCGGCCGTACGCCGGACCTATTACGTCCTCACCGCCGGGAACACCCTTGCCGCGTCGCTGATCTGGGGCATCAACACGATCTTCCTGCTGGACGCCGGGCTGTCGAACTTCGAAGCCTTCGCCGCCAACGCCTTCTGGACCGTCGGCCAGGTGCTGTTCGAGATTCCGACCGGCGTGGTGGCCGACGCTCGGGGCCGGCGGATCTCCTTCCTGGCGGGCACCATCACCCTCGCCGTTGCCACCGCCCTCTATGTGCTGCTCTGGCAGCTGCACTCGCCGTTCTTCTGGTGGGCCATCGTGTCGATGCTGCTCGGGCTCGGCTACACGTTCTTTTCCGGCGCCACCGAGGCCTGGTTGGTGGACGCGCTCACCGCGACGAAGTTCGACGGGATGCTGGAGTCCGTGTTCGCCCGCGGGCAGGTGATCGGCGGGGCCTCGATGTTGCTGGGATCGGTGGCCGGCGGCTACCTGGCCCAGCTGACAAATCTCGGCGTGCCGTACGTGTTCCGCGCCGCAGTGCTGGTGCTCATGTTCGTGCTGGCTCTGGCGATGATGCACGACCTCGGCTTCACTCCGGAGCGGGGCAAGGGCGTTGCCATGGAGATCAGAACGATCATGCACAATTCCGTGCAGTACGGCCTGAAGGTTCCGCCGGTTCGGGCCACCATGCTCTCCGGCTTCTTCCTTTACGGCATCGGCATCTATGTCTTCTACGCGCTGCAGCCCTACCTGCTCCAGCTCTGGGGCAACCCCAAGGCGTACGGCATCGCCGGCCTGGTCGCGGCCCTCGTCGCGGGGGCCCAGATCGTCGGCGGGCTCCTCGTGCCGCTGATTCGCAAGCGGTTTTCCCGCCGCACCTCGGTCCTGTTACTGCTGACGTCGGTCGGGATCGTGGCGCTGGCCCTGATCGGCCTGGTGGCGAACTTCTGGATGGTGCTGATCCTCATCGTGGTCTGGGGTCTGACGGACGCGGCGGCCCTGCCGGTCCGCCATGCGTACCTGAACGGCATGATCCCGTCCCCTCAGCGGGCCACGATTCTGTCGTTCGATTCGTTGATCGGCAACGCCGGCGGGATCGTCTCACAGCCCGCACTGGGCCGGGCAGCCGATGCCTACGGCTACGGCCTGTCCTACGTCTTCTCGGCGGGCGCGTCGGTGCTGGCCATACCGTTCCTGCTCCGGGCTCGGGCGGCGAGGCACCCAGCCGACCGGGAAGAGACCACTCCGCCAACTGCGGAGAGCACGGGCTCAGCGCAGCAGGTAGATGCGTGACTCCCAGGGCGCGAGGTCGAGTGAGCCGGCTCCGGGGTGAGTCGCCAGCAGCACCTGAGCGGAACTGAGATCCGGAAGGCTGCCGTCCGGCACGGTCACCGGTTGCGACGAGCAGTTGGCCAGCATCAGCAGCACCTGGTCCTCGTGCGTACGCGTTAGGGCCCAGATCTGCTCATGATCACCGAGCAGCAGCTCGAACCGCCCGTGAGCGATCGCCGGAAGCTCGTGCCGGAGCTCGATCAGCTTGCGAAAGTGGTGAAAGACCGAGCTCTGGTCGGCCCTCGCTGCCGCTGCGTTGATGGTCACGTAGTTGGGGTTGACGGGCAGCCAGGGGATCCCTTCGGTGAATCCGGCGTGCTTGCTGTCGTCCCACTGCATGGGCGTACGCGCGTTGTCCCGGCTCTTCACCGAGAGCGCGTGCATCACTGTCTCCACCTCAAGGCCGAGAGTCAGCGCGTCGGCGTGATAGTTGAGCGACTCGATGTCCTGGTACTGACTGATGTCGGCGAAGTAGGTGTTCGTCATGCCCAGCTCTTCGCCTTGGTAGATGTACGGCGTGCCCTTGTGCATGTGCTGCACGGTGGCGAGCGTCTTGGCCGAGTTGACCCGGTGCTCCGGGCTGTCGTCGCCGAACCGGGAGACTGCCCGGGGCTGATCATGGTTGTCCCAGTAGAGCGAGTTCCATCCCACCTCGGCGAGCCCGACCTGCCAGTCGTTCAGGTTCTGCTTGAGCACGGGCAACGAGAGGGGATGCAAGTCCCACTTGCGGCCGCCGGGCTTGGCGTCGAGGCTGACGTGCTCGAACGTGAACACCATGTTCAGCTCGTGGTTGGCCGGGTCGGTCACCCGCCGGGCGGTCGCGATGCTCGATCCCGGCATCTCGCCGACCGTCAGCAGGTTGCGTGCATCGAGCCCGACGGCAGCGTTCATCTCGGCCAGGAACTCATCCATCCGCGGTCCATTCGTGGTGAACTCCCAGCACGGAGCCAGCTTGTGACCGGGAAGCGGCTGACCGTCGACCAGCTCGGACTTGGAGATCAGATTGATCACGTCCATCCGGAAGCCGTCGACGCCTCGGTCGACCCACCACTTCATCATGGCGTAGATCGCCTGGCGTACCTCCGGGTTCTCCCAGTTCAGGTCGGGCTGCTTGGGCGAGAACAAATGGAGGTAGTACTCCCCGCTCGTCGAGTCGAACTGCCAGGCCGAACCGTGGAACACCGACTCCCAGTTGGTCGGCTCAGCGCCCTCGGCGCCGGGCGCGACACCCTGACGGGCGGGCCGCCAGATGTACCAGTCGCGCTTGGGTGAGTCCGGATCACGCGACTCGGCGAACCAGGGATGCTCGTCCGAGGTGTGGTTGACCACTAGGTCCATGATCAACTTGATGCCGCGGGCATGCAGCCCCGCGATCATCTCGTCCAGCTCAGCGAGAGTGCCGAACAGCGGGTCGACGTCTTGATAGTTGCTGATGTCGTACCCGTTGTCGTCCATGGGCGAGGTGTAGACCGGGGACAGCCACACCACATCCACCCCCAGCT
>JBKPNA010000443.1:0-2254 GCA_046765695.1 Actinomycetota bacterium
GGGCTGCTCCGGCTCGACTCCCTCGACTCCCTCCACTCCATCGAACCCCGCGAGCACCGCAGCCGCCCCGGCTTCCTCGGCGATCGGCCCCTACACGGGCTATCCGGACTCTATGGCAGCTCTGGGGCACTCACTCATCACAGGCGAGGGAACCCAAGCGGGCGGAGACGAATCGGGTTGGAAGGCCAACTCCTGGGCCACAGGGACCAATCCCAAAGTGAACAGCGTGTACTTGCGTCTGCGCGAGGCGAACCCCGCCATCGAGGGTCACGTCCAGAACCTTGGCACCGGTGGTGCCAACCTGGCCGCACTCACCGAACAGGCCCAGTCGCTCTCGCAACTCCAGCCACAGCCCGAACTCGTGATCATCGCGACCCTGGACGGCGACATCACCTGTCCCGCCAAGGCTGACGACGTCGCGGCCTACGGCGCTGGGCTGAAGGATCTGTTGAAGTCACTCTCGGAGCAGATGCCGGCGAGCCGCTTCTTCATCGCAGCGCAGATCAGCACACCCACCCAGGACATCGAGATCTACTCACCCCAAGAACGGGCCAGCGTCGGAGACACTGGCCCGTGCGCAGCTCTCGACCCAAAGGGCAAGGTGGTTCCGGCAGAGCTGAAGCGCCTGGAGACCGCTATCGCCGGCTACAAGGCCCAAGTGACCGCCGCCTGCGCCGAGGTCGACCGCTGCCACACCGACCAGAGCGGTAAGGGGTGGAGTCTCAAACGATCCGACCTCAGCGACGACCTCAACCACATGAATCTCTCTGGTCAGGCACGATGGGCCGAGCACGAATGGATGCTTCTCGAAGCAGCTCACTTGGTACCCGCAGGCTGATTGGTCCACGGAGCGATCCCTGAGGCACGGCCAGAGCAGGGCTGGCTATGTGATCTCGTGCGTTTCATCGGATCGTTGTACTAATGCGTTGCCGGCGAGTCGCGCGTTCCGCGTACGGGATCGCGGGCCCGTGCGACACTCACGCCGTGCAGTCCACCCAGGCCAAGCCTGCGTCCAACGGCCCGCTACTGGTTCTGTTGTTCACCGTCGGCGTGGTGCTGACCGTCGGCGACGTCGTTCTGGTCGCGGTGCTGGTCGGAACGACGCCGCCTCCCTGGTTGTGGAGCGTGCTCGCGGGCAGCCCTTGGGGACCGATCGCGCTGGTGGCGTGGTGGTTCATCCGGCGCCACCGCCGCATGGTGCGGTTCATGCAAGACAACGGCATCCCGGCCCGGGCAACCATTACGGCCATCCGCGCCACCGGGTCGAGCATCAACGCCCGGCCAGTGTTGCTGTTGGACGTGTCGGTCGCGGTGCCGGGTCGGTTTCCTTACCAGGCCACGGTGCGCAACGCGCCGCCGATCCACCTGGTCGGCATGCTCCGACCGGGCGTCGGACTGCCGGTGAGGGTCGATCCCGGTCGCCCCGAACGGCTCCTGGTCGACTGGGCGCGTGCGGAGCTCGAGACCAGCCCCGCACGCTGACAGACGACTGGCACCGTAGCAGCCTGCCCACACTGGCCGATCTCGTGCTCTGCTCGCATCGGTGAGACTCTTTGTTGATCTGACGTGCGTTCATCGTCCGAACGGAGTGCCTATGTCCACGCGACCTCACGACGATCTTGTGGGCGTGCTGGAGCGGCTGGGTCAGGTGGACACGACATCCCTGGTCGACGCGGGTCGCGGCCTGAGGGTGCTGCCGACGGCGATCCGGCCGGTCCGGCGCGGGCTGCGTTTGGTTGGCCGGGCTCTGACCGTCGACGCTCGGGGCGACTTGATGTCAGTGTTAGCGGGACTGCAGCAGTCGGGGTCGGGTGATGTGCTGGTTGTCGCCGCGGGGAGCGATGAGCACGCGGTCGCGGGCGAGTTGTTTGCCACCGAGGCGCTGCGCCGCGGGGTGACCGGCATCGTGATCGACGGCTTGTGTCGGGACAGCCGCACTCTGGTCGAGCTCGACCTGCCGGTCTACGCACGCGGGGTCGCTCCGACAGCGTGTCCGGCCAAGGCTGTGCCGTTGATACAGGTGCCAATCCAGATCGGATCGGTGGAGGTGCGGCCGGGCGACCTAGTGCTTGGCGATGACGACGGTCTGGTCGCTGCCACAGTGGAGGAGGTGCTGGCGGTGCTTGACGCCGGCGAGGCGATCCAGCGGCGGGAGGAGGCTCTGCAAGCAACCATCGCGGCCGGCTCGTCACTGTTCGACAGCATGAACTATGACGAGCACGTGGCCGCCGTACGCGCTGGCCAGGACAGCAGG
>JBKPNA010000444.1:0-5310 GCA_046765695.1 Actinomycetota bacterium
GGTGCTCGACCCGATCAACCGGGTGTTCCTGCCCCGCGCCGACATCGCGACCGAGACTCTGGCCGAGGGGCTCAAGGCGCTCGGCTGGGAGGTCGAGGACGTGACCGCTTACCGCACGGTGCGGGCGACTCCGCCGCCGGCGCCGGTCCGGGAGGCGATCAAGACCGGCAAGTTCGACGCCGTCGTGTTCACCTCCTCCTCAACGGTGCGTAACCTGGTCGGGATCGCGGGCAAGCCGCATCCCCAGACGGTCATCGCGGTGATCGGGCCGGCCACGGCGCGGACCTGCGAGGAGCACGGGCTGCGGGTGGATGTCGTCGCAGCGAAGCCGTCGGTGGTCGATCTGGCCGACGCCCTGGCCAGCTTCGCGGCCAATCGCCGGGACAGCCTGCTTGCCGAGGGAGAGCCGGTACTGCGTCCCTCCCAGCGGAAAGCCACCGGTCGCCGCCGAGACTAGATGCCTGCAGCACGCCCCAGCCTGGCCGCTTTCGGAGAAAACTCCACCAATGACGACTTTTCCCGCTCCGAATCGCGCTTCGAGGGTGAAAACTCGGCCATGGTGGAGTTTTCACCAGATGAGCCAGATCAGGGTGGTGGAATCGAGTGGTGACGTCTAGGCCGCGACGGCTGCGGACCTCGCCCGTCATGCGCGCCATGGTGGCGGAGACCAGTCTCGCCCCGCGGCAGCTGATCCAGCCGCTGTTCGTGGCCGAAGGGCTGAGCGAGCCGCGGCCGATCAACTCCATGCCGGGCGTGGTCCAGCACACCCTTGACACCGTACGCAAGGCGGCAGTCGAGGCGGCTGACGCGGGACTCGCCGGTGTCATGCTGTTCGGAATCCCCGAGACCAAGGACGCGACGGGCTCGGCGGCGCTCGATCCCGACGGCATCCTCAGCACGGCGATCGCAGCCGTGCGTGCCGAGGTCGGCGACGACTGTCTGGTGATGTCCGATGTCTGCCTGGATGAGTTCACCGACCACGGGCACTGCGGCGTGCTGAACCCGTCCGGTGCGGTGGACAACGACGCCACCGTGCAGATCTACGCCGAGATCGCCGTGTTGCACGCCTCGGCAGGTGCCCATGTCGTCGGTCCCAGCGGGATGATGGACGGGCAGGTCGGTGCCATCCGAGCCGCTCTGGACGCCGCCGGTGCCACGGACGTGGCGATTCTGGCGTACTCGGCCAAGTACGCCTCGGCGTTCTACGGACCGTTCCGGGAGGCGGTGGCCTCCTCGCTGACCGGGGACCGGAAGACCTACCAGCAGGATCCCGGCAACGTACGCGAGGCGCTACGCGAGGTGGCGCTGGACATTGCCGAAGGCGCCGACATCGTGATGGTCAAGCCGGCCCTGGCGTACCTCGACGTGATCCGGGCCGTCCGCGAGGCGGTGCAGGTGCCGGTGGCGGCGTACAACGTCTCCGGCGAGTACGCCATGATCGAGGCTGCGGCGGCGCAGGGCTGGATCAACCGCGAGCCGGCGATCAACGAGACGCTGACCTCGATCCGCCGGGCCGGGGCGGACCTGATCTTGAGCTATTGGGCCTTGGAATGGGCGCTGCGCTAAGCGAGGCCGCGTTCAACCGGGCGAAGTCGGTCATTCCGGGCGGGGTCAACTCTCCGGTACGCGCCTTCCTCGCCGTCGGCGGCACCCCGCGATTCATCGCCCGGGGCGCGGGGCCCTACCTGTACGACCTGGATGGGAACGAGCTCGTCGACCTGGTGTGCTCGTGGGGCGCGCTGCTGCACGGGCACGCCAACGCCGACGTGGTGGCCGCCGTCAGCGAGGCGGCGGGCCGCGGAACCTCGTACGGGGCGCCAACGGAGGCAGAGGTGGAGCTGGCCGCCGCCATCGTCGACCGGATGCCGGTGGACCAGGTGCGGCTGGTCAACTCCGGAACGGAAGCGACGATGTCGGTGCTCCGGCTGGCCCGCGGCATCACCGGACGGAACAAGATCATCAAGTTCGCCGGCTGCTATCACGGCCATGTCGACGCCCTGCTCGCAGCCGCCGGCTCTGGAGTCGCGACCCTGTCCAATATTCCCGGCTCCAGAGTCGCCGCAGGGTCCATCCCGGGCACCCCCGGCGTCACGGAGGCCACCACGGCCGACACGATTGTGCTCTCCTACAACGACCGAGCCGCCGTACGGGAGGCGTTCGCCGGCTTCGGTGACCAGATCGCCTGCGTGATCACCGAGGCCGCCGCAGGCAACATGGGGGTGATCCCACCCGGCGAGGTGGACGGCGTCGGCTTCAACGAGTTCCTGGCGAAGATCTGCTCCGAGCACGGAGCGCTGTTCATCTCCGATGAGGTGATGACCGGCTTCCGGGTCGGCCGCTCCGGGCAGTTCGGACGCGACGGGGCCTTCCCCGACCTGATGACCTTCGGCAAGGTGATGGGCGGCGGCTTCCCTGCCGCAGCGTTCGGCGGGCGGCGGGAGCTGATGCAGCAGCTGGCTCCGGTCGGCGGCGTCTATCAGGCGGGCACCCTGTCGGGCAACCCGGTCGCGACCGCCGCGGGCCTGACCGCGCTGAGGCTCGCCGGGAACGACGCGTACGCGCGCCTCGATCGGACCGCGGACCGGCTGCGGGTCGAGGTGCACACCGCGTTGAGCGCCGCGGGCGTGCCGCATGTGATCCAGGCGGCGGGGAACTTGTTCAGCGTTTTCTTCGTCAGCGAGGACGTGACCGTCGTGCCGGACTACGCCACCGCGGGGCGGCAGCTGACCAGTCGGTACTCCGCGTTCTTCCATGCGATGCTCGAGGGTGGCGTCTACCTGCCGCCAAGCGCGTACGAGGCCTGGTTCGTCTCCACCGCTCATGACGACCGGGCGCTGGACCGGATCGTGGCAGCGCTGCCCAGCGCGGCCGTTGCGGCGGCTCGAGTGGCGGAGTAGGAGAGGGCGTGGCTCAGACCAGGACCGTCGTGCATCTGGTGCGGCACGGCGAGGTCGAAAACCCGGCCGGGCTGCTCTACGGGCGCCTGCCCGACTACCACCTGTCCGAGCTGGGACGCGACATGGCCCGTACGGTCGCAGAAGACCTCTGCGACCGCGACATCGTCCACCTGCGCTGCTCGCCGTTGGAGCGCGCCCAGGAAACCATGGAGCCGATCGCCGAAGCGCTCGGACTGCCGGTGACCATCGATAACCGGGTGATCGAGGCCGAGAACTACCTCGAGGGGCTGAAGGTCTCGTTCCCCGGCCTGCTCCGCCGGCCCAAGTACTGGCGGTATTTCCGCAACGTCCTCAAACCAACCTGGGGGGAGCCCTACCGCGAGATCGTGGCCCGGATACGGCTGGCGTTGAGGGACGCCGTCGAGGCAGCGGCCGGGCACGAGGCGGTGATCGTCTCGCACCAGCTGCCGATCTGGATGGCCCGGTGCGACGCTGAGGGCCGCCGGCTGTTCCATGACCCCCGCAAGCGCGAGTGCACGCTGGCCAGCGTCACATCGTTCAGCTACGTGGGTTCCCGGGTTACTTCGGTCAGCTACCGGGAGCCGGCAGCCGAGCTGCTGCGCGCCCACCAGGGCAAGAAGTTCGTCGCGGGGGCCTAGTGCCAACCAGACCCCGAAACCGGTCGCAAACGACAACAAGTCGGTCCGATTTCTTGTCGTTTGCGACCGGTTTCGGGGTGGCGATCCTGCTGGTGCTCACCGGGTGCAGTGCGAGCGAATCGGGCGCGCCCGCCGGGGGCGAGCAGGGCTACCCGGATGTCGGCCGCCGGCTGACCCAGATCCCGCCCGACCAGCGTCGTCCCGCACCCGAGGTGTCCGGCCCCGCGCTGGGCAGCGACCAGACCTTGTCCAGTACGGCGTACCCCGGCAAGGTCGTGGTGCTCAACGTCTGGGGCTCCTGGTGCGGGCCCTGCCGCAAGGAGGCGCCGGCCCTGCAGGCGGCGAGCGAGCAGACCAAGGACCTCGCCCAGTTCCTCGGGATCAACACCAAGGACCGCAGCGAGGCACCGGCAGAGGCGTTCGTCCGGGCCAACCGGGTCACCTATCCGAGCATCTACGACCCGGACGGCAAGACCCTGCTGGCCTTCGCCGGCGACCAGCCGCCCAGCGCCATCCCGTCGACCATGATCCTCGACCGGGACGGCCGGCTGGCCGTCCGGGTGCTCGGCGACATCTCCCAGGTCACCCTGGTGGCGATGATCACCGATGTGTCGAACGGCAAGTAGGTGCCGCTCGACCTGGCCGGCTGGGCCGAGGCCGCGGTGGGCGGCTCGATGGTCCTGGCCATCCCGGTAGCCCTGCTGGCCGGCCTGGTGTCCTTCTTCTCCCCGTGCGTAGTGCCGCTGCTGCCGGGCTATCTCTGCTACGCCACCGGCCTAGGCGCGGCCGAGGTGGTCGAGGGGTCCGGCCGACGCGGCCGGATGCTCGCCGGGGCGTCGCTGTTCGTCCTCGGTTTCGCGGTGATCTTCGTCGCGACCGGCGTGGTGGCCGGGTCGACCGGCCGGGCGCTGAACGACTACCGGCCGGTGATCACCCGGGTGCTCGGAGTGATCGTGATCGTCCTCGGGTTGATCTTCGCCGGGGTGCTGCGGATCGGGCAGCGTGATCTTCGGCTGCACCGCATCCCGGCCGTCGGAGTGGCGGCTGCTCCGCTGATCGGGGTGGTGTTCGCGCTCGGTTGGACACCGTGCCTGTCGCCTACCCTCGGGGTCGTGGTCAACCTGGGCTTCAACGAGGGCACCGCACTGCGGGGCGGGCTGCTCGGGTTCGCCTACGCGCTGGGCCTCGGCATCCCGTTCGTCGTCGCCGGTCTGGCGTTCACCAAGATGGCCCGAGCCGTCGAGGTGCTGCGCCGGCGACAGCAGCTGATCATGCGGATCGGTGGGGTGCTGATGGTCGCCGTCGGCTTGCTGCTGGTAACCGGGACCTGGGACTCGCTGACCGCCAACCTGCGGCAGTGGGCGGCCTCGTTCGAGACGGTGATCTAGGTGCCCCGGATGAGCCGGACAGCAGCGCAGGAGACGGTCCCCGAGATCGGCTGGCGGGGCGGGCTGCGCTACCTGTGGACCCAGCTGACCTCGATGCGGACGGCCCTAGTGCTGCTCTTCGCGCTGGCCGTGGCAGCCGTGCCGGGCTCGCTGCTGCCGCAGCGCAACGTGGCCTCCATCCGGGTCAACGACTACCTTGCCGCTCATCCGAAGCTGGGCCCGCTGCTGGACCGCCTCGGCTTCTTCGGCGTGTACACCTCTGCCTGGTTCTCGGCGGTCTACCTGCTGCTGTTCGTCTCGCTGATCGGCTGCATCGTCCCGCGGATCGGCGTGTACGCGCGGGCGCTCCGGGCCCAGCCGCCCAAG
>JBKPNA010000445.1:0-5051 GCA_046765695.1 Actinomycetota bacterium
CTGCGCAACCGGATGGCGGCGGCGGGACCCGGCCGGCGCAGGTCGAGATAGCGGTACCTGAGCCGGGTCTCCTCCCCCACGCTCACCCGCTCGTCGATGGGGAACGGCAGCGGCGCCGACGGGTTCAGCACGGCCAGCTCGGCGGTCACCACCTCGATCTCTCCCGTTGGCAGGTCCGGATTGGCGTTTCCTTCCGGCCGGAGCGCCACCTCTCCCTTGACCTGAATGCAGTACTCGTTGCGCAGCTCGTGCGCGCCGGATGCCGCCAGCATCTCGTCCCTGACCACCACCTGGACCAGGCCGGTGGAGTCGCGCAGGTCAACAAATGCGACGCCGCCGTGATCCCGGCGGCGCGCCACCCAGCCGGTCAGCGTGACGAAGGCGCCGGCGTGCTCGGCCCGCAACGTGCCGGCCCCGTGACTGCGCATCAACGACGTGTGTCCTTTCCTCAAGACAGCGTCCACGATCCTACGGGGCCGGCGAACGAAGGCTGATCTTGTTTTCCTCCAGCCGGCCACCAAGACTTACCGCGTGAGACGGCATGCGCCACGGTGGATCGGCCTGATGGCAGTTCTGCTGTTGGGGCTGCTCGGCGCGGCCGCGGACCGGACGCCGGCGTTCGCGTGCGAGTGCTCGCCGATCACCACCGCCCGGGCGGCCCAGCAGGCCGACGCGATCTTCCGCGGCAAGGTGACCGCGTTGCGGAACGTCGATCGCGGCGAGGAGGCGCGCACCGACATCCGATTCGAGGTCCAGGCCGTCTACAAGGGCTCGGTCTATCGCAATCAGGTCGTCGCGTCGCCCCAGGACGCCCAGGCCTGCGGCTTGACTCCCCAGGTGGGCACTACCTGGGTGATCTTCGCCATCGAAGGGATCCAGGGCAGCGGTGACGAGGCAGTACTCCGGCTGGTCACCGACAGCTGTCGCGGCAACCTGCCCACCATCAGCCCACCGATCGTGCTCGGCCAGCCCCACGATCCGCTCCCCGGCGCATCGGACCGGGAGGAGCGGGCCACCGGCGCCGACCGTGCGCTGAGCCGGGGCCTGGCCATCGGTGGCATCGGGTTGCTGGTCCTTGGTGCCGTCGCCGTGACCGGGCTGGTGGTGCTGTGGCGGCCGGGCCGATCAGCCTGAGCCGGGGTCATTGGCCGGTCAGCACCCGCGGCTGCCGGTCCTCCTCGGGCGGCTGCCACGCGCCGGGGTCGGCGGAGGTTTGCTCGCCGCTGCGGAGGTCCTTCACCTCACCCGCCGTGCGTCCGCCGAACCACACAAACGGGATGCCGCGCCGGTCGGCGTACCGGATCTGCTTGCCGAACCTCTCCGCGGTCGGTGCGACCTCGCTGGCAATACCCCGGCGTCGCAGTTGTTCGGCGACCGCGACGGCCTCGTCTCGAGTCTCCTCGGCATCGACCGCGACCAGCACCACGGTCGGCACCGGCCGGGATGCCCGCAGCCGGCCCTCCGCGATCAGCGGGGCCAGCAGCCGCGTCACCCCGATCGACAGGCCGACGCCGGGATAGGTGGTCCGGCCGTCGCTGGCCAGGGAGTCGTACCGCCCGCCGGAGGCGATCGATCCGCGCGACTCGAAGCCGACGAGCTCGGTCTCGTAGACGGTCCCGGTGTAGTAGTCCAGGCCACGGGCGATCTTGAGGTCGGCGACCAGCCGGCCCGGCACGTACCGCCCCGCCGTACGGACCAGATCCGACAGCAGGGCGAGACCCTCGTCGAGCTCCGGGTGCTGCACCCCCAGCTCGCGCACCCGGTCGACGAAGGACTCGTCGGTTGCCGAGATCTCGGCCAGCCGTACGCAGGCGCGGGCCTGGCTCTCAGTGGCGCCGGCCTCGCTGACCAGCAGCTCGGCAACCCGATCGGGACCGATCTTGTCGATCTTGTCGACCTGCCGCAGCACGGCCGGCGGGTCGGCGATGCCCAGTCCCAGGTAGTAGCCCTGAGCCAGCCTCCGGTTGTTCACCCGCATCCGAACCGGCGGCAGTCCGAGGTCGACATGCAGCTGCTCCAGGGCCTCCAAGGTGACCAGCGGCAGCTCCACGTCGTGGTGGGCGGCCAGCTGGTCGGCGTCGACGATGTCGATGTCGGCCTGGGTGAACTCCCGGTAGCGGCCCTCCTGCGGGCGCTCTCCCCGCCATACCTTCTGGATCTGGTACCGCCGGAACGGGAACGCGAGCTGGTGGGCGTTCTCCAGCACATAGCGGGCCAGTGGCACGGTGAGGTCGAAGTGCAGCCCGAGTTCGGCCGCCGCACCCGGTTCGGCGTGCAGCCGCTGGATCGCGTACACCTCCTTGTCGATCTCGCCCTGCTTGGCCAGCCGGTCGAGCGGCTCGACCGCCCGTGTCTCGATCGATGCGAACCCGTGCAGCTCGAAGGTCCGGCGCAGCCGGTCCAGCACCGCCTGCTCCACCACCCGGCCCTCGGGCGTCAGCTCGGGAAAGCCGGAAAGCGGCCGGGGACGACTCACGAGAGCGCCTCCTGGAGTTGGCGGAGGTAGAGGTTGGTGGCGCGTTCGGTGGCCATCGTCGTCGCGGGTCCGTGGCCGGGCAGCACCACGACCGGATCGGGCAACGGCAGCACCTTGGTGCGCAGGCTCTCCAGCATCTGGCCGACGTCGCCACCAGGCAAGTCGGTACGGCCGATGGATCCGGCGAACAAGACATCGCCGGTGAAAACCACAGACTCCTCGCCCGCTACCTGGCTCAAGGTCTGGTACATCGTGGAGCCCGGGGTGTGGCCCGGTGCATGGGTCACCCGAAAGTCGATGCCGGCCACCTGCAGAGTCGCGGAGTCCACAAGTTCCCGAACCTCGTCAGGCTCGACGAAGCCGGGATGGTCTGGTGCCAGCCGGGACAGCAGCTCCCGGGTCTCGGCACCCATCGCCAGCAAGGGGTCGGACAGCAGGTCCCGGTCCGCCGGGTGAACCCAGCACACCGCGGAATGGGAGCGGCACAGCGGGGTGACGGAGAACATGTGGTCGAGGTGCCCATGGGTCAGCATCAACGCCACCGGCTTGAGCCGGTGCTCGGCGACGAGCTCACTCACTCCGGACTCGGCCCCCAGGCCGGGATCGATGACGACGCACTCGGTTCCCGGAGCGGTGGCGACGACGTAGGTGTTGGTTTGCCAGGGCCCCGTAGGGAAAGATGCAATGAGCACGGTGGCGACCCTATCGGGCAGGATTGACGCATGACGGAGAGCGGGCGGAACCCCGTCGACCCCGCCTCCTTCGGTCGAGTGGACAGCGATGGCACCGTCTATGTGCGTACGGCCGAGGGCGAGCGCAGTGTCGGCCAGGTGCCCGATGTCCCCGCCGCCGATGCTCTCGCCTTCTTCACGCGCCGGTTCGAATCCTTGGAGCTCGAGGTCAACCTGTTGCAGACCCGGATAGCGGCCGGAGCCCTGTCCCCCGACGACGCGCTCGCCTCGGTACGCACGGTCCGGGAGGCGGTCGCCGGCGCGAACGCCGTCGGTGACCTCGACGGGCTGCTGCGCCGGCTGGACGGCCTGCTCCCCGTGATCGCCGCCCAGCGCGCGGCTCGGCGGGCCGAGCGCACCCGACAGCACGAGGAGGCCCGGGCCGCCAAGGAGCAGTTCGTGCTCGAAGCCGAGCGGCTGGCGGCGGGCAACGACTGGCGTGGCGGTGTCAACCGCTTTCGGGCCCTCCTGGAGGCCTGGAAGGCACTGCCCCGGCTGGACCGGGCCACCGACGACGAGCTGTGGCACCGGTTCTCCAGTGCCCGGACCGCGTACACCCGCCGTCGCAAGGCCCAGTTCGCCCGGGAGAACGAGGCACGGGAAGCGGCCCGGGTCACCAAGGAACAGCTGGTGGCCGAGGCCGAGGCACTGGCGAACTCCACCGACTGGGGCCCGACCACCGGCGCGTACCGGGACCTGATGGCCCGCTGGAAGGCAGCCGGTCCGGCACCACGCGGCGTTGAGGAGGGCCTGTGGAAGCGATTCCGAGCGGCCCAGGACACCTTCTTCACCGCCAAGCAGGCCGCATTGTCGGCCCAGGACAGCGAGTTCCGCGCCAACGCGCAGGCCAAGGAGGCACTGCTCGTGGAGGCGGAGGCGCTGCTGCCGGTCCGGGACCCGCATGCGGCGAGGGCGGCGTACCGGGACATCGTGCGTCGCTGGTCGGCCATCGGCAGGGTTCCGCGGGACGCCATCCGGAGCCTGGACTCCCGGCTCAGGGCGGTGGAGACGGCCATCAACGATGCCGAGGGCGAGCGCTGGCGGCGGACCAACCCCGAGACCAGGGCGCGGGCCGAGGACACCGCGGCGAAGCTGCAGGCCCAGATCAGCGCGCTGGAGCAACGCGCCGCCAAGGCTGAGGCGCGCGGTGACCACCGGGCAGCACGGGAGGCTGCCCAGGCGGCCGCCACCTACCGGGAGTGGCTGGCCCAGGCACAGCGGGCGGCCGACGACTTCGGCGGCTGAGAGGCGTCACAGGACCTCTTTGCCGCGCCCGGCTAGCGTGGGCCCCCTCGGAGGGGGGTGTGCCCATGACCCAGTTGACCAGGCTGAGCCTGGCCAACCGGCTGATCGTCGGTCTGGCAACGCTCGCCATCGTGATCTTCGGGGTGCTGGCCGCGTTCGCACTGCGCCAGGAGCTGCTCCCCTCGACCCAGGTGCCGACCGCGATCCTGACCGCCACCTATCCCGGCACCGCGCCCGAACTGGTCGCCGAGGAGGTGGCCAAGCCACTGGAGCAGGCGATCAGCGGGGTTTCCGGGGTCACCAAAGTGCGGTCGGTGTCGACCAACGGGGTGGCCAGCCTCACCGTCGAGTGGAGCTACGGTCTGGACAACGACAAGGTGGTAGGCGACATCCGGAGCGCCGCCGACGGGGTCGCGCAAACGTTGCCCGACGCGGTCGACTACGACGTCCTTGTCGGCAACACCGACGACATCCCGGTCCTGGTACTCGGCGTCGCGTCCGACGCGCCACTCCCCGAGCTGGCGCGCCAGGTCGAGGACACGGTTGTCCCGCAACTGTCGGACGTAGACGGCGTACGCCGGGTCGAGGTCACCGGACAG
>JBKPNA010000446.1:0-4739 GCA_046765695.1 Actinomycetota bacterium
CAGCTACACCTGGCAGCGACGCGGCATCGTGCTCGCCCGGCTCGACCCTGGGAACGGGAGGACGGCTGACCACCAACTTGTCAGAAACTCAGCGCGCGATGAGGCGTTGAGTTTCTGACAAGTCGGCAGAAGAGGGCGTCAGAGCTGGGTGCTGAACGGTGGCTCGGTGACGGCGGCGACCTGTTCCTCGGTGACGCCGGGCGCCAGGGCCCGCAGCACCAGCCCGTCCGGGGTGACGTCGAAGACAGCCAGGTTGGTGATGATCCGGTTCACCACCCGAGTCCCGGTCAGCGGCAACGTGCACTCCCGAACGATCTTGGGCGTGCCGTCCTTGGCCGCATGCTCCGTCAGCACGACGACCCGCGGGGTGCCGGCCACCAGGTCCATGGCGCCGCCCATGCCTTTGACCATCTTGCCCGGAATCGCCCAGTTGGCCAGGTCCCCCGTCGCCGACACCTGCATCGCCCCGAGGATCGCCAGCTTGACGTGTCCGCCACGGATCATCCCGAACGACGTGACTGAGTCGAAGATGCTGGCGCCGGGCGCCAGGGTGACGGTCTCCTTGCCGGCGTTGATCAGGTCGGCGTCCTCCTCGCCCGGATAGGGGTAGGGGCCGACACCGAGGATGCCGTTCTCGCCCTGCAGCACCACGCGTACGCCGGGTGGCAGGTTGTTGGCCACCAGCGTCGGGATGCCGATGCCCAGGTTGACGTAGTCTCCGTCCGACAATTCAGCGGCCGCGATTGCGGCCATCACGTCCCGGGTCCAGCCTGTGGGCATGATGGTACGGCCGCTCACCCGGCACCTTCAGCTGGCGTATCGGTTGCAGGCCGACGATGCACGACCCGCTCGATGTCCTTGACCCGCGGCCGGCAGGCGACCACGCTGTCGACGAAGATCCCCGGCGTGTGCACCTTGTCCGGGTCGATCTCGCCCCGGCCGACGATCTGCTCGGCCTCCACGATGGTGATCGTGCTCGCCGTGGCCACGACGGGTTGAAGTTCCGCGCGGACAATCGGTAGACCAGGTTGCCGTCCGGATCCGCCCCGTACGCGTGCACCAGGCCGACATCGGCAACGATGCCACGCTCCAGCAGGTAGGTCTTGCCGTCGAAGCTGGCGTGCGGCTTGCCCTCGGCGACGACCGTGCCGACCCCGGTCGCGGTGTAGAAAGCCGGGATCCCCGCTCCCCGGCGCGCAGTCGCTCCGCCAAGGTCCCCTGAGGAGTGAACTCCACCTCCAGCTGGCCGGCGAAGTACTGCTCCGCGAACAGCCGGTTGTCCCCCACGAAGGAGACGAGGACCTTGCGCACCTGACCGGACTGCAGCAACAGTCCCAGACCCTTGCCGTCGATGCCCAGATTGTTGGACACGATGGTGAGGTCCCTCACCCCGCTGTCCCGGACCACCTCGATCAAGTCCGCCGGCACACCGCAGATGCCGAATCCGCCGACGGCGATCAGCTGGCCGTCGGTGAGCACCTCTGCCAGCGCCTGGGCGGCGCTGTCCCCGATCTTGGACCCGGAGACGTTCTTGGCGCTCATCCTGGCAGGGTAGCCATCAGGATGATCAGATGACGACCACCGGCAGGGAACGATGAGCCAGCCCCGCCAACCGTTCCTGCACGACCTCGCCGTCCTGGTAGCCGCGCCGAGCCAGGTCCTGTGCACAGCGAGCGGGAGCATCGGCGGCACCGACGGCCCGCTGGGCGCCCAGGGGGTATGGCACGCGGACCGTCGGGTGCTCAGCGGACTCCAGCTGACCGTCAACGGGGAACCGCCCGAGCACATCGCAACCCTTCCGGCCACGTCCGATGTCGATGGTGCCGACGGCCTGGTGTTCAGCTTCCTGGTCCGACACGCCGGCGGTGGGCGAGCGGCCGACCCGAGCACCCCCGTGCGCCTCGACGTCGAGCGTCGGCTTCGGCCGGGACGGCTGACGGAGTCGACCACCATCACCTCCTGGCTGGCCGAACCGGTCACGATTCGACTGGGGATTGCTCTGGCCCGCGACCTGGCGCCCATTGCGGTCGTCATGGCCGGCGGTCGACCACCAACCCCACCGCCGGTCGCGGACCCACTCGTCTGGGAGTCCACCGAGATAACAGCGCGGCTCACGGCGCCAGGCGCTGAAGTCACGGCTGGAGGGGAGGGCCCCCAGCTGGCCTGGACGGTGACCCTGCCGGCTCGCGGCCGCATCGTCGTCGAGTGGACCCTGGAGGTCACCGACGTCGGCAGTGTGGTGATGCACGCCACCACGGCGCCGCTGGATGAGGGCCGGATCGCCACGCTGCTGTCCGGCGCGCCCGGCGACCACCGTCTCCGCTCCTGGCTGGAGCGGTCCCTTCGGGATCTGAACGGGCTGCGGATGGCCACCCGGGACTCCCCGCAGAACACCTTCTTCGCGGCGGGTTCGCCGTGGTACCTCACCTTGTTCGGCCGGGACTCGCTGTGGACTGCCCGGATGCTGCTGCCGGTCGACACCGCGTACGCGATGGGCACCCTGCGCACTCTGGCCCGGCTGGCCGGTACGACGGTGGACGTCGACAGTGCGCAGGCTCCAGGCAAGATCATGCACGAGCTGCGGCGCTCAGCCGTCGATCTCGGCGACCTCAGGCTCCCCCCGCGCTACTACGGCACCATCGACGCCACGCCACTGTGGGTCTGCCTGCTGCACGACGCGTGGCGGGCTGGAATAGGGACCGACCAGGTTGCCGAGTTGCTGCCCGCGCTGGAGGGCGCGCTGCGCTGGATCCTTGACTACGGGGACGCCGACGGCGACGGCTTCCTGGAATACATCGACGCCAGCGGCCATGGGCTGACCAACCAGGGCTGGAAGGACTCCGCCGACGCGGTCCGGTTCGCCGACGGCAGGATCGCGGACGGGCCGGTGGCGCTGTGCGAGGTGCAGGCGTACGCGTACCAGGCTGCGGTGGCCGGGGCCGACCTGCTGGATGCCTTCGACCGTCCGGGTGGGGAGGACTACCAGGGCTGGGCCACTGACCTTGCCAGCAGGTTCCGAGCGTCGTTCTGGTGCGGTGTCGGCCCGGATCGCTTTCCTGCCCTGGCGCTGGACGGTGCGAAGCAGCGCGTCGACTCCCTGACCAGCAACATCGGCCACCTGCTGGGCACGGGCCTGCTCGACGCCGAGGAGGAACTGCTGGTGGCACAGCGGCTGGCAGGCCCCGAGCTGGACTCGGGCTTGGGGCTGCGCACCATGTCGACGGCGGACGGCGGGTACTCTCCGCTCAGCTACCACTGCGGATCGGTGTGGCCGCATGACACGGCGATTGCCATCCTTGGCCTCCATCGGGCGGGACTTGACGGCTACGCCGACGGCTTGGTCGAGGGGCTGCTGCGGGCATCGGTGGCGTTCGACCAGCGTCTGCCCGAGCTCTGGTCCGGTGAAGGGCGGCCGGTTCCCTATCCGGCCGCCTGCCGCCCACAGGCCTGGTCCGCTGCCACTGCCGTCGCGGTGGCCGCGGTGCTTCAGGCCAACCGGCCCTGAAATGGGCGCTGCATGGCGAGACAGCTCTGGTCACGGCTGGCATTCCTCGATTAACTTCTTTACCAGAAGCAATCCGACCATGCGGGGGTACGGATCATGACGCGACCGAAGTCCCTGATCGAGAAGCTTCTGAACGAGCGGCGGCGCCAGAAACCTCCCTGCGAGCGCAATCTGCAGGTCGAGGCGGAGAATGCGGCGCTTGGAGCCCGCCTCGCTGAGTTAGCAGACGTTCTGAACCACCGGCTTCGCGACCCGGCGGTGTCACCCCAGGTGTTGGAGCACCTTTTCCGGCGACACGGAGTCGAGAGGTTCTGTGCAAGGGTGCAGGCGGCGCTGATGGCCTCGCCCTATCCGTCGGGTGTCCCGGCCCAGACGAGGGTCTTGGCATATCGGCCCGAGGGCCGTGAGCTGATTGTTGAGCGAGAGCTGCCGGCCGATGGTGTCATTCCCGCCGAGCAGCAGTTCCGTCTCGTCCACCGGGAGATGCAGCCGGTCGCGCGCCATGCCGCCCAGGTACGACAGCTGTACCGCCAGCTGCTCGCCTGTTGTGCCCTCCGCACGCTGGCGGAGGTGTTCGCCATGACGCCGCCGTCGCTCGTCGAGTCCGTCGTCTTGAACGGTCGCGTCACCAGCATCAACAAGACGACCGGAGTGGTCAGCAGTCCGCATCTGCTGAGCGTTCAGCTCACCCGCGAGGCGTACGACAACCTGCAGCTCGACGGACCCGAGCTGGACCCGGAGCTGTGTCTGCAGTCGCTGAACGCCCTGATCTCACCCCAACCCCACGACATGGTGCCAATCGAGCCGCTGCTGCGGGCATCCTGATGACACCTGATGCTGGAACTGCGGTAGTGATCAACTTGGCGTGACTACAGCGATACCCAGATCCGCTGACGCGTCTGCCAGCTCAATGTCGTAGGTCACCAGCGCTGTCAGCTCAGGGCGGAACGGATCCGCGGTAGCGAGATGGATTGCATCGAGCGAGCCAAGCCGGCGATGGCCGTAAGAGCGAGCCCGCGCTAGAACCGTGCTTGTCACGTCGATAAGATAAAGCCCGCGCTGCGCTTGACTCACCACGTACGGCACTCGATCCCGCTGGACACCCGCGCGAAACAACGTGCGACTGATCTCGAGTGTGGCGAGCTGGCTCGTCAGGAGCTCGACACTCGTATCGAGCTCAGCTCTCCAGTTCCGCAACGCCTGCGACTCCCGCTCCACCTTGACGAACTTCATC
>JBKPNA010000447.1:0-4167 GCA_046765695.1 Actinomycetota bacterium
GTCCGCCCATGGAGTAGGAGGGATGGAGCTCCTGCAACCGGTCCGCACAACAGTTGAGCAGTGCCCCATCGCCGCTGATCCACCCGGCGACACCGAGCAGGGCAAGGGGGCCGGCTGACAGCTCCGGCGGAACCCGGTTGACGACCCGAAGCCAGACCTCGACATGCTGCTCGGCCGCCGCGAAGTCGATCAGAGCCCAGGCAAGGTCCCGAAGCCGCACGTCGGTGACCAGCAGCGCCAGCATGGCGCAGCTGCTGTCATCCAACCCCTGAGTATCCGTCACGGCGTGGCGGATCGTTCGTTCCAGCCGCTCTGGCGTTCTCCACGGTACAGCGGAGTCATCCAGCTCCCTGCGTACGTCGGCGGCCAGATCCACCAGCCGGGCGACGTCTCCCGTCGGCGGCCCGTTCAGCGTCGCGGCGAGCTCGTCACGACTTGCCCGGGCCGTCAACCCGGCGTAGACGGCGGCTGCAGCCAATGGGTGACTGGACACCTCGTACGGGGTGCCTTGAGCCGGGCAACACGACCGGTCGCAGGTCAACGACCACCACCGCGAGCCGTCGACGTAGAGGGCGTCACGGACCAGCCGGGCCGGCAGCGACCGGACCACTCCTGCCAATAGCGCTCGAGCCGGCCCGGAATGGACGCTGTACGCGAAGAGCACCAGCTCGTCGATGCCATGTTGGCGGACCAGGCCGCGGAGATGGCGCGCGAAGTCGGCCGCCGCAGCCGGCGGCGGCAGGTCCACCCGGGCGGTCATCTTGACGCGGCCGGAGTGGAGAAACACGGTGACCGCCGACTCGGCTGGATGAAAGCCCAGCTGAAAGGGAATCAGAGACAGCAGATCGGCCGGAGCGTGCGCCCGTAGCCGGATCCGTGGTTCGGGCTCGCGCGGTGCAACGGTGCTCGGTCGCATCCGCCGTGGGCGGCTGAGTCGTCGGCTCATCACGAGGCCGATCGGCGGACGGTTGGGCAAGGCGCTGAGTTCATGCCGGAAGCATGCGGATCCGCGCGGCAATCGTGTCGGTGGAGACGAGATCTGTGGAGAACTGCCCGTCGGCCCCGGCGGCTGTGGACAAGCAAGGGTTCCGTTTCCACCTACTGCGATACCGTGGTCCGAACATGGCTGAGCTGCACGATGACATTTCGGGCATGGGATCGGTGCCCCGTGGTCCGTCGTTTCTGCCCTGGACCCCGGCTGAGTCGGCCCCCCAGCAGCTTCCGCTGCCCCACCCGAAAGAAGCCGAACTGCGCCCCCGGCGATCTCGGCGGCCGGCGGTCATCTCGATTCTCGCCATCGCCCTGGTTGCCGCGGTCGTTTCGGCAGCCAGCCTCGTCGCCTACTGGGGCGACACGCATGTCGCGGCGCCGCCCCGGGCCGACGTGCGGCCCAGCGTCACGAGCCCGACGGACCGGATCGACTTCGTCACCGAGAAAGGCACCGGCCAGCTGATCATGCGGACCCGTTCCTGGGTCAGGGCTGGTCAGGTGCCGCCGGTGTCCGGCAGCTACCTGAGGGTCGAGGTGGAACTGGTCTGCACCTCTGGTGAGGTGGACTACGACCCGTACCACTTCCAGGCCTTCGACCGATCTGGTCAGCTGTTCGAGATGGCGGTTGAGGGCGCGGGCGGCCGGGTGCTGGCAGTCGGTACGCTGCGGGCCGGTCAGCGGATTCGCGGCACCGTGGCATTCGACATGCCGCGCGGTGATGCCACGCTGCTGATGAGTGACGACTCGGAGCACACGGTTACTGCTCTGAAGGTGCCGGACTGAGTCTGGGTCGGTCAGGATGCCGGTTTGACCGGGCAGGGACCCTGGAAGGGCCGGCTGATCCGGGTGCGTGGTCCGGCCGAGTCGGCAGGAGAGACGATGGTGGTACGAACGACCCCGCGGCCCGGAACGGCGGCGCTGATCATGTTGGCGCTGCTCGCGTGGCTCTGGTTGCTCGAGGGTGTCGATACTCTCACCGGGCACCAGCTCGACAACTTCGGCATCCATGCGCACGAGGTCGACGGCCTGCCCGGAATCATCTCTGCCCCGTTCCTGCACGCCGGCTGGGACCACCTGATCAGCAACTCCGTGCCGTTCTTCGTCCTGGGGTTCCTGGTGCTGCTCGGTGGCCTGGCTCGCTGGCTGCTCTCCTCGTTGATCAGCATCGTCACCTCCGGCCTGACCGCATGGCTGTTGACGCCTGGTCAGGTGATCATCGTCGGGGCCAGTGGACTGATCTTCGGCTGGCTCAGCTATCTGCTGGCGCGCGGGCTGTGGTCCCACCGCCCGGGCCAGGTGGCGGTGGCCGTCGGAGTACTTGTGCTGTACGGGGGATTGATCTTCGGCGTACTTCCCGGCCAGGCGGGGGTGAGCTGGCAGGCCCACCTCGGTGGCGCGGTGGGCGGCGTAATCGCTGCGTGGCTGCTGCATCGCCGGACCAGCCGTCAACTGGTGGCATCACGATCCTCGTCGTCGGGTTGGTAGACCGGCCCCGCCGCAAGCTCGGCGCGGAGCCGGGCGACCTGCTCCCGCGCCGCCGCCAGCCGGTCCGGATCGCTGAAGTCAGCATCGACGAAGTACCGCTCCAGCTCACCGGCAAGCGACGAGGCACCCGGAAAACCGAAGGTGCCGGCGGATCCGACGAGCTGATGGGCCGACTCGGTCGCCCGCTGTCGCTCATCCTCGTCGTCCCGGCCGGCTGCGATGTCAGCCAGCACCCGATCCAGATGTGCGGCGCGGGCGAGATTGACCGAACGCGCGTGGTCCCCGATCGACTCCACCGCTGCGCGCAGCAGGTCTTCGGGCGGCTCCACCGGTCCCTCGGGGTTCATGACGGGCCCTCCGCCGCCCACCCCAGCAGCGCCGCCATGTCCTTGGCCAGTGTCATGGGATCGAACGGCTTGGGGATGACCCCGGCCAATCCCAGCTGCCGCCACTCTTCCAGATCCTCCGCCGGCATCTTGGCGGTCAAGAAGATGATCGGAATGTCCTGGGTGGCCGGATCGGCTCGCAACGCAGCCACCGTCGACGGCCCGTCGACGCCGGGCATCATCACGTCGAGCAGGATCGCGTCGGGGCGCTCCACCACCGCCCGTTGCTGGGCCTGCAGCCCCGACTGAGCAGTGGAGACCTTCCAGCCGCCGACGAGCTCAAGGGCGGCCTGTGCCACCTCACGCAGCAGCGGGTCATCGTCGACCACCAGTACCCGCCTGGTCACTGCAACAACTCCAGCAGCCAGTTGGCCCCACACCCCCGGCTGCGGGGCTCCAGATCGAGGCATCTCACGCCGGAACACCCTTCGCAGAAGTGCTCGCCGGGCCCCGTAAACCGACGCGCCCATGGTTCGCAGACTCCGATGGTAGCGTCGCGTGCATGGAGGGACTGTCCAGTCCCCAAGAAGCGGGGGCTTGGCGATTCCGTCACTTCGCCCTCGCTGCTGCCATCATCGTCGCACTTTTCGCCGCCGTACTGGCCAGTTCCGCGCCCCAGATCGTTAGGCTTGTCTTCGTCGGGACCGGGCTGGTCGGCGGCAGCGTGGCGATGGTGGCCGGCTTCCGGAGGTTGGCGCGGCTGAGCACCGGCCGGCGCCGACGCGCATGGAACCTGCTGGCAGTCGCCGCCCTCCTTGCGGCAGTGTCGAACTTCTTGCTGATCACCTCGGCCGCGGCCAGCCCGCACCCGAACCGCACCCCCAGCGACGCCGCTTTGGGTGTCGCCCTGGCTGCGGCGGCCGTCGGCCTGACCAACTTCCCGCTGGCCAGGCGCCGGGCTGCGGATCTGGCCAGGATGATGCTCGACGGCACCATCCTGGGTGGTTCCATCCTGTTCGTGGCCAGCGTGACGCTCTTTCCCCGGATCCTCGCGAACCCCGACGGCAGCAGCGCATTCAGTCTGGTCGTCCCCGTGGTCGATGTCGTCATCGCCACGGTGGCGATCCTGCTGTTCTTTCGAGGCGAGCGGCAGGATCGGCCCATCCTGGGGCTGGCCGCCGCGGGATTCATCTGCTATGCCGTCTCCGACTTCATCTACGCCGTGCGGTTCAGCGAGCAGGGTGGAGTTTTCACGTTCGGCTCGGTGACCGACCTGGGCTGGATCATCGGCTACGCGCTGATCGCGCTGGCTACGCGTACGCCCGGTAGCGAAGCCAGCCCGACCGGCGCGAGTCCGGTCGAGCGC
>JBKPNA010000448.1:0-6030 GCA_046765695.1 Actinomycetota bacterium
GACCAGCGGTACTGCGGCGAGGGCTGCTGTCCCCAGAAGCTCGGCAGCCTTGGCCAGCCCGCGCGGCAGCCGGCCGCTGGCCCGTCCGCTCCGCCCGAGCACCAGGACCCAGCCGAACATCGCGCCAACACAGATGCCTGCGGCAGCGCCCTGGACGGAGAACGGGATGAGGCGGAGAACGAGGCCGGCGTTCGACACCACGATGACGCCCATCGCGCTCACGGCCAGCCGCGTGGCCCTCCGGAGCCCGCGGGTCTCGCCCAGCACGGCAGGCAGGGCCAGCGCCAGCGGAATCGTCGCCGCGCTGGACACTGCGCCGATGACGTCGTTGGCTGGGCCCGTCCACTGGTAGCCGCTGTCACTCCGCCCGACCGCGTAGAGCGCCAGCAGCAGAGCGTTGGCGACCACGCCCGTGACTCCAGCGACGAGTCCCCAGCGCTCCACCGTGCGCACCGCACCATCCAGGGCCGCGTTGCTGATCTCACTCATCTCAGACCCCCGCATCCGGCTCGGGCTGGCGGAAGACGCGACGGGCCAGCAGCAGAGGCCACAACGGCAGCGCCAGCCAGCCGAGGCTGCCCAGCAGGATTCCCGGTACGCCGAAGGCGAGCTGCGGGATCGAGCCCCAGCCGAACGGCAGTCCGGCAGCGGTGATCAAGAGCCCGACCGGAAACGAGACGCCCAGCAGGAGCCCGAAGCGGGTCACCGACCGGGCCAGCGTGCCGTGCCGGTGGCCGGCCGAGCTGACGGCGACGATCCAGCCGTAGATCACCAGAAACAGCGGCATGACCAGCCAGACCTGGACCTCGAACGGCAGCAGGCCGGCGATCAGCAGCAACTGCAGCACGGTGACCCCCGCCATGGCGGCAACGTCTGCTGTGGTCGTCAGCCTGACCGCTCGGGTGGCGGGCAGCCACCTCGGCAGCGCCAACGCCACCGGAATGAAGGCCGCGAACTGGACGACGATCAACCAGTCGTTGGCGGTGCCCAGCCACATGAAGCCCGAACGCAGATCGCCGAAGGGCTGCGCCAGCAGGAAGAAGAGGACGAGCAGCACATTGGCGATCAGTCCGATGACCCCGGAGGCTGTCCCCCATGCCTGTGGTCCGCTGCTCCGTTGCCTCGTCGGGCGCGGCTGGATCAACATGCCGCCAGGTTCGGTGGGGAGGAGTCCCGCTGTCACGGGACGATGTCCCGAACGGGTCAGGATTCTTGGCGACGGTCTCCCGATCATCGCCCACGCGATCAGAATGGGCCGTGTGCGCCTCGCCGTCGGGAAACAGCTCGGTGCACGGCGCCTCGGCTCGCTGGCTCGTTTCCCATGCGCCGGCGGTGCTCGCGACCGGTCTGGTGCTGCTCGGCGTGCTGGCCGTTGCGGTGCGGCTCGACGCGCCCTCGGATGGCACCGTCGTGGCGTCTTGGCGGACCGACGGTGTTGTCGTCGAGGCAACGGACACGGGTGAGGACATCGGTCTAAGGGACGGCGATGTCGTCACCACCGTTGCGGGCCGTCGCCTCGCCGACGGGCTGGGCGGCCTCGCCCGTCCGCAGCTCGGCGAGGAGCTGAGCTACCAGGTCCTGCCCGAGGGCACCCGTCCCGTACCGGTCACGGTTCGCACCACCGCTCCCTATCCGCTGCTGGCAGACGCGTGGGGGAACCTGCTCTTCGTCTTCGCACTGGCGGGATTGGCGGTCGCGCTCTACCTGCGCCGTCCTGAGGAACCGGCTACCACGCCGCTGCTGATCGCGGCGGCCGGCCTGCTCGGCAGCACACTGGCATTCACCGTCGGTGTTCCTGCGCTCGCCGTGGCAACCGGGGGGCCGGTGTTGTGGCTGTACCACCTCAACGTGATCGGCGGCTATGTGATCGCCTGGGCGGCCGTTCCTGCCTTCACGGTGCAGCTGACCGGAGTTCACCTGTGGCTGACGCGGCAGCGGGCTGCGCTCGCCGTCGCGTACGCCGCCGCTCCCGGCCTGATGCTGGCCTGGATGGCCGTCGCGGCGGCCGTCGCAGCCAACGCGCTGGGCTGGTTGCAGCTGGTTTTCGGCTTCACGACGGTGCTGGTCGCACTGACGCTGGTGTTGGGTGCGGTGCTGGGCATTCTGGCGTACCGGCGGAACCGCGATCCGGTCAGCCGGAGCAGGCTGCGCTGGATCGCCGGCGGAAGTGTCGCGGCCGCCGTCATCGGTCTGGCGGGATGGCACCTGCCTGAACTGATCCTTGGCCACCAACTGCTGCCCTCGGGCGCGATCGGTCTGTCCGGGATGCCATTCGTGGTAGGCATCGCCGTCGCCCTGCGGCGGCACCAGCTGTTCGACATCGAGCGGCTGGCCAATCGGTCACTCGTCTACGTCACCCTGGTCGCGGTCCTGGTCGCTGGGTACGCCGCCCTCGTCGCCGTACTCGTCAGCGGGCTGCAGCTGTCCGGAACGGTCGCAGCAGCCATCGCCGCAGCAGCGGCCGCCCTGGCTCTCGCCCCGCTCCGCAACGCGGCGCAGCGCACGGTGAACCGCTTGATGTACGGCCACCGCGACGACCCGGCCCGGGTGCTGTCCGATCTCGGCGAGCGGATGCAGGCCGTCATGCTGCCCGACGATGTGCTTCCCGTGGTGGTGCAGACCGTGGCCCAGTCGCTGCGGCTGCCCTATGTCGCGATCGATCTCGCGGACGCGACCGGTGAGTTCCGGCTGGGCGCCGAGCACGGTACGCCGATGGGCGCGATGCACACCGAGACGCTGACCCACCATGGCGCGGAAGTGGGTCGGTTGCGTGTCTCGGAACGGGGCCGCGACGACCCGCTGGAGACGGCGGACCTGGAGCTGCTCCGGTCGTTGGCCCGCGAGGTCGGCCCCGCGGTGCAGGCGGTACGTCTGCACACCGACCTGCTCCGGTCCCGGGCCGAGGTGGTGGCACTGCGGGAGGACGAGCGGCGCCGGCTGCGGCGTGACCTGCACGACGGACTGGGACCAGCCCTGGCGGCCATCGGCCTGAAGGCGGGGCTTGCCGCGCGTGAGGTGCCGGCCGAGTCACCGGCGCTCAGCCTGCTCGGCGAGATCGGCACCGAGGTGAAGGCGAGCCTCGGTGACATCCGCCGGCTCGTCGAGGCGCTCCGGCCACCAGCCCTCGACGAGCTCGGCCTGCTCGGCGCGGTGCGGTCCCGGGCTGCGGCACTGGCCGGCGAGCTGACCATCGAGGTCACCGGAGAGGAGCCGATCGGCCCGCTGCCCGCTGCGGTCGAGACCGCCGCCTACCGAATCGTCGTGGAGGCGATCACCAACGCGATGCGGCACAGCGGCGCCGCCCGGTGCGAGGTCTCGGTGTCGGTCGCGGACGATGCCCTCGAGCTGTCGGTGCGCGACGACGGGCATGGACTGGATCCGGACCGGTCACCGGGGGTCGGGCTCCGCTCCATGCAGGAGCGGGCGGCCGAGGTGGGCGGCACGCTGTCGATACGGTCGACGGAGAACGGCACGGTGGTCACCGGGAGGCTGCCGTTGGGCCTTGGAGGTCTGAGTTGATCACGTTGGTGCTCGCCGATGACCATCCGGTCTTCGCCTCGGGCCTGCGGGCGGTGCTCGAGGCCGAGCCGGACCTCACAGTGCTGAGCGTCGCCAGCACGGGGCGGCAGGCCGTACGGGCCGTGGCCGAGCATCAGCCCGACGTCGCTGTGCTCGATCTCAACATGCCCGACGGCGACGGCCTCTGGGTCTGCGCGCAGCTCCGGGCGTCCGGATCGCCGACCCGGGCACTCATTCTGACCATGTACGACGACGACGAGAACGTGCTTGCGGCCCTCCGTGCCGGCGCGTACGGGTACACCCTCAAGGGATCCGGACCCGACGAGCTGGTCGCCGGGGTCCGCTCCATCGCTCGCGGCGAGGCTCTCTTCGGCGCCGGGATCGCAGCCCGGATGCTCAGCCACTTCAGTCGTACGGCGACGGCCTCGCCGTTCCCGCAGCTCACCGAACGCGAGCACGAGGTGCTCGCCTTGCTCGCCGCCGGCCGCGACAACGCCGCGGTGGCGCACCGGCTCGGAGTGAGCAGCAAGACGGTTCGCAACCACGTCTCCAACATCGTCACCAAGTTGCAGGTGGCCGACCGCTCTGGAGCGATTCTCCGAGCCCGCGACGCCGGCCTCGGCGGGGCAACCGGGCCAACGTAGGCCCGTCTCCGCTCCGTTTCTCCGCACAAAGCCACGTCCGAACGGCGAAACGGCCGGTCTCCGCGTCGTTCCTCCGCACAAGGCCACGTCCGGACGCCGAAACGGCCGGTCTCCGCGTCGTTCCTCCGCACAGAGCCACGTCCGAACGCCCAACCGGGGCCCGACGCCCTCGGGACGACGGGGCACTAGCCATCGAAGCGGCAACCGGCCACGATCCCGGCGGGTCAGTGGGACGGAATCTCCCCGTGCTCGAGCAGGAAGTCGAGCACGGCTGTCTTGGAGGCGGTAGCCATGGCGATGCAGGTGTCGGCTGCACCGTAGTAGAGCCGCAGCTCGTCGGTGTTGGGGTCGTGCACCAGCCCGCAGGGAAAGACGACGCCTGGCACGTCTCCCACCAGCTCGTACTCTTCGCGAGGACCGAGGACCCATTCCGCGCAGCGCCGGAGCACCCTGGTGGGCTCTTCCAGATCGAGCAGCGCCAGCCCGGCCCGGTACAGAGCCCCGGCGACCGTCTCCCGTACGCCGTGGTAGATCAGCAGCCAGCCCTCCGGCGTCTCCAGGGGAGGCGGTCCGATGCCGATGCGCGCGGAATCCCACCAGCTGCCGGGCCGCGCGCCCATCACGGGCTCGGGCGGGTGCCACATCTGCAGGTCCTGGGACCGGGACAGCCAGATGTCGGCCCGGTGGGTCAGCGCAGTGACCGGTCGGTGGAACAGGATGAAGTCGCCGCCCACCCGCCGCGGCAGCACAGCGCCGTTCTTGTCCTCCGGCGCCCGGACGAGGCCGAGTCGCTCGACCGTCCGGAAGTCCCTGGTGGTCGCCAGCGACAGGCCGGGGCCGCCAGGCCCGAACGAGGTGAACGCGATGACCCACATGTCCAGCTCCTCCACCCAGGTCAGCCGGGGATCCTCCACCCCCCAGGCCTCATACTCCAGGCTCGGGTCGGACTGGATCAGGGGCTTCTCGTCGACCACCCAGTTCGAGAAGCCGTTGCGCGACCGTGCGACGGTCAGGTGGCTGAGGCCGCGGCGGTCCTCCACCCGGCAGAGCAGCACTGTATTGCCCTCCACCTGGGCCGCCCCGGCGTTCAGCACCGCGTTCACGGTGTACGGCCAGCGGTTCGGCGTGAGCAACGGGTTCCCGCGGTAGCGGGTGAACAGCTCGTCGCTCAGGTCACCGGAGGAAGGAGACATAGAGAGCAAGGTAATCGTCCACCATTCGATCGGCGGCGAAGCGCCGCTCCGCCACGCGGCGAATCTCCTTACGATCCAGAGCCGTGGCCGGTTCAACGACGGCTGCTGCGGCGGCGACATCCGGCACCAGGAAACCGGTCACTCCCTCATCGACCACCTCCGGCATCGACCCTCGGGGGAAGGCGATGACCGGGGTGCCGGCGGCCATCGCCTCCACCACCGACAGCCCGAACGGCTCAGCGAAGGCGATCGGGTGCAGCAGCGCGGCGGCCGAGCCCAGCAGTTCCGACCGCTGCTCCGGACCGACCGAGCCCAGGTAGCGGACCCGGTCGCCGTCGATCTGCGGCTGCACCTGCTCGTCGAAGTACCGCTGATCCTGGACGGGCCCGGCGATCGTCAGCCGCCGTTCCGCCCGCCGGGCGATCTCGATCGCCTCGGCCGTGCCCTTGTCCGGGTGGATCCGGCCGAGGATGAGCAGGTCCTCACCGGCGGCGGGGGCGAACGCCACGGAGCCGAGGTCGATGCCGTGGTGGATCGTCGCCAGGTAGTCCAGCTCCGGTACCCGGTCGGCGTCGGAGATGGACACGTACCCGGAGCGGGCTGCCTGGTACGCCGGCAGGATGCGCCGGTCGGAGAACCCGTGAATGGTCGTCAGCAGCGGCGCTCCGCAATAC
>JBKPNA010000449.1:0-3605 GCA_046765695.1 Actinomycetota bacterium
TCGTGGTGCCCAACCTCATGAGCGCCATCCTTCCACGCTCCGCCGACAGCCGCCGAGCCCGGCCAGCAGCCCTCCGGCGACACAGCTGCGTTTCTCCGCACAGGGCCGCATCCGGTGGCGGGATCGGCCGATCTCGGCTGCGTCTCTCCGCACAAGGCCGCATCTGGCGGCTGGATCGGACGCGCAGGTGGAGGAAGCTGCAGGCCCAAATCAAAGCGTCCGGGTGAGCGGGTCGCGGCGGTCGGCGGTCGGCGCAATCACCACCCGGGCGCCCGACACCGACACAGAGTTCAATGAGGCGATGCAGGGATTCAAGGTGACCGATGCCAGCTGTGGATTGGCGTCAGCCAGCTGTGCCACCCGATGCAGCAGGTCCTCGATGCCGGGAATGTCCACCCCCGGCGTCCCATTCTGGCCGAACAGCACAGGGGCCGCCTTCAGGTCCCGGACCATCGCCGACGCGTCCATGGTGGTCAGCGGCGGCACCCGGTAGACGGTGTCACCCAGCAGTTCGCTCGGGATCCCGGCCAGACCGAGGGAGATCATCGGCCCGAACGCCGCGTCCTCCCGGCCGGCGATGATCAGCGAGACCCCGGGAGGAGCCATCTGCTGCACCACGGGGCGAGCCACGCTCAGCGCTGGATCGGCAGCCAAATCCAGGTCGGTCACCAGGCGGCCGAGGTCCCGCCAGGCCTCCGCCAGCTCGGAAGCCGTGTCGAGATTGCGATAGACGCTGGCCAAATCGGGCCGCCCCCGCACGGCCGGGGCCGTTGCCTTCAGCACCACGTGCCAGCCGAGCCGTTCGGCGATCTCGACCGCACTGTCCAAGCTGTCCACAGCAAACCGCGGCACCAGCGTGATGCCGAAGGCTTCCATGAGCCGGCCGGTCTCCGGATCGGTGAGCTCGCGTCCCTGCGGCGACCGGGCCAGCACCTCGTTCACCACCCGACGGGCGGCCACCTCGTCGACCTCCAGCATCGGCACGGCTCCAGGGTCCCGGTCCCGCCAGTGCGCGTACGCCGACAGCGCCGACAGCGCGTAGATGGCATCAGGCCCGGAGTCGAAGCGTGGCAGGCTGCCGGGCTCGTCCGATGCCGCACCGCTCAGCAACGGCGGGTGGAAGTCGATGAAGACACCGACCAGTGGCTTGGCACCCTCCGCGGCCACGTCCTCCAGCGCCCAGATGACGTCCTCGGTGCCCTGGTCGAAGACGTTGACCGCGGCGCAGACGACAGAGTCGTACGTCGGGTCGGCCAGCGCGGAACGGGCCGCCTTCGCAAAACTGGCCGGGTCGGCCGTGGCGCCGAGGAGCACCGGCGCGTCGCTGAGCAGTCCGACGGCTTCGACGGTGTGCGTCATCTGAGCCGCAAGGGTGACCGAGTTGCTGAGGATCCCGACCCTTGGACCGGCCGGCAGTGGCTGCCGGACGGCGATCTTGGCGATGTCGATCATCGCGCCGCGGCGGTGCACCACCATCACGCCGGCCTGGCGGAACAGGGCGTCGACGGCCTCATCGGGCGCGTGCCCCAACCCACCGCGTACGCCCCAGTGCGAGGCCCGGCTGGTGCGACCCGGGTCGAAGACGACCACCGGCTTGCGCCGGGTGAGCCGGCGAGTGATCCGGGAGAACTTGCGCGGATTGCCGAGAGAGTCCAGTGACAACAGGCAGACGCGGGTCGCCGCGTCGTCCTCCCAGTACTGCATCACGTCGTTGACGGTCACGTCGGCGTAGTCGCCCGTGCTGATGAACGACGAGACCCCCAGATCGGAGCGGACCGCGTGGTTGAGCGTCGCGACGCCGACCGCCGCCGACTGGCAGAACAAGCCGACCCCACCCCTGCGCGGCATCGGCCCGGGTGTCGCGTTCAGCTCGATAGCGGTGTTGATCACGCCGAGTGCATCCGGACCCAGCGCCCGGATGCCGTACGCCCGGGCCAGGTTGACCACGGTGTGGTTGTCCCGGGGTCCGGCATCGTTCCCGGTGAGTACCACGATCCCGTGGGCGCCCTTGTGCGCGACGTCGATCACCACCTCGGCGAGGTCCGCGGTGGCCACCGAGACCAGGGCCAGGTCAAGCCGACCCTGCACCTCGGCCAGGCTCGGCGCGCACGGCACGCCGCTCACCTTGCGCCCGTCGGAGCAGGCCGCCACCACGTCCCCGCGGAAACCGCCGCGGCGGATCGCGTCGACCAGTCCCTGCACCCGGTCCCCAGCTCCGTAGACCACGATCCGGTGCGGGGTGAGCAACCGCTCCACGGAGGCCCGCTCAGCTCGGTGCTCCCGGCGCTCCATCACCCCGACAGAGGTGTTGGTGGGCAGGATCGGGAACTCGACGCTGAGCACACCATCGGCCACCTCCTTGGACAACCGGTATCCGGCGTCGGCGAACACCTGGGCCATGCGCCGGTTCTGCGGCAGCACCTCGGCGACGAACCGGGTGATCCCGCGCTCTCTGGCCGCCTCCGCCAGGTGCTCCAACAGCAACTGGCCGATACCCCGGCCCTGGTGGGCGTCCTCGATCAGAAACGCGACCTCGGCCTCGCCGTCCTCAGTCTTGTCGTAACGGCCGACCGCGATCATCTCCTCGCCAAGCGTGACGATCAAGGCGACGCGGTCGACGTAGTCGACCTGGGTGAAGTGGCGCACGTCGCGATCGCTGAGCTTCGGGTACGCCGCGAAGAAGCGGAGGTATTTCGACTCCGGTGAGACCCGGTCGTAGAAGGCGACCAGCCGTGCGGCGTCGCTCGGCCGGATCGGTCGCAGGTGCGCGGTCCCGCCGTCGGTCAGCAGGACGTCCGCCTCCCATTCCCGGGGGTAGCCGGGTGGGTCGTCGACTTCCGGGCCGGCGGACACGGGTGCCAGACTACGCATGTGCCGGAGTTCGTTGCAGCCATCGACCAGGGCACGACCAGCACCCGCTGCATGATCTTCGACCACGACGGACGGGAGGCCGGCCGGTCCCAGCTCGAGCACGAGCAGATCCTGCCCCGGGCCGGTTGGGTTGAGCACGATGCGAACGAGATCTGGCAGCGCACCCAGGAGGTCGTCGGGCAGGCGCTGACCGGGGCCGGGTTGACTGCGGCCGACCTGGTCGGGGTCGGCATCACCAACCAGCGGGAGACCACCGTGGTCTGGGACCGGCGGACCGGGAAGCCGCTCGGCAACGCGATCGTCTGGCAGGACACCCGCACCGACAAGATCGCCGCCGAGCTGGACCGGGGAGGTCACGGCGAGCTGATTCGGGAGCGCGCCGGCATCCCGCCGTCCACCTATTTCGCCGGCGGCAAGCTGGCCTGGATGCTGCGCAACCGCGACGGCGTACGCGAGGCCGCCGAGGCCGGACACGCACTGTTTGGAACCATCGACAGCTGGCTGCTGTGGAACCTGACCGGCGGAACCGACGGCGGCCGGCACCTGACCGACGTGTCGAACGCCAGCCGCACCATGCTGATGAACCTGACCACCCTGGACTGGGACGACGAGCTGCTGGGTGTGCTGGACATCCCCCGCTCGCTGCTGCCCACGATCGTGCCGTCGTCCCATCCCGAGCACTACGGCACGACCCGAGCCGACGGTCCGTTCGGCGCCGAGGTGAGGATCGGCGG
>JBKPNA010000450.1:0-4151 GCA_046765695.1 Actinomycetota bacterium
GCCCTGCTCTGGGTGCGGGATGCGCCGGGAGTGACCGCGCCCCTGCTCGGTGCGCGTACCCCCGGCCAGCTGGCGCCGGCGCTCGCCGTGGAGGACCAGCAGCTACCCGACGAGATCTCCCGTGCCCTCGACGGTGTGTCTGGCGGGCCCAACACGGCACGGTGAACCAGCAGGGGGGAAGACGACCCCCCTTTGAACCCCGGCTGTCAGATCGTGGCGGCCACCCGGATGATCTTGCGGCGGATCCACACGTCGCGCGTCCCGTCCCGGTACCGGCGCAGCCGTTCCACCTCCCAGCCGCCATACTCGGCATGGTCGGTGAGGAATTGGCGAACCGCTCTATGGGACAGGTGGCGATCCAGTCGAACCCGATGGACCTGGTACTCAACACCCCGGACGCTCATCGGGTCCCAGCCTATCCATGACGCCTACCCGGATGGGGCCTCCGGGGTCAAACTTCACGGAGTGAGAACGCCGCTGCGAGAGCTGCCAGGAAACTCAGGCGTCGTCGAGGAAACGGTCCAGCACGCGAGCGCCGAACTCCAGCGAGGAGACCGGCACCCGCTCGTCGACGCCATGGAACATGCTCACGAAGTCCAGCTCGGGCGGCAGCTGCAGGGGCGTGAAACCGAAGCAGCGGATGCCGGCGCGGGCCCAGGCCTTGCCGTCGGTGCCGCCACTCATCAGGAAGGGCACGGTCCTGGCTGCCGGGTCCTCGGCCTGTAGGCAGGACTGCATCGCCGCCACCAGTCCCCCGGAGAACTCCGTCTCCACGGCCGGCTGGGAGACTACCACCTCGTATCTCACCCGATCGCCGAGCAGGTCGGCGATGGTGGCGTAGAACTCGTCCTCGCCGCCGGGTACGAAACGGCCGTCGATGCCGGCCGTCGCGTGACCGGGGATCACGTTGTGCTTGTAGCCGGCGGCCAGCATGGTCGGGTTCGCCGTGTTGGACATCGTGGCGCCGACCATCCGGGCGATGCCGCCCAGCCGGGACAGGGTTTCCTCGGCCCGGTCGGGGTCGAGCTCGATGCCGAACGCCTCCGACACGGCCTCGAGGAAGGCTCGCTGGGCATCTGTGATCTTGTACGGCCAACGGTACGTGCCGATCCGGGTGACCGCCGCAGCCAGCTCCGTGACCGCGTTCTGGTCATTGAGATACGAGCCGTGGCCGGCCCGGCCGTCCGCGATCAGGTTGAGCCACGCCATCCCCTTCTCTGCCGTTTGGATCAGGTAGAGCCGGAGATCATCGGAAACGGTCAGCGAAAACCCGCCGACCTCGCCGATGGCCTCCTCGCAGCCCTCCAGGACCTCGCGGTGCTCATTGACCAGCCACTGCGCGCCGAGCCCGCTGCCGGCCTCCTCGTCGGCGGTGAAGATCAGCCGGAGCGGACGGCGCGGCGCGGCACCGGCCCGGGCCCGCGCGCGTACGACGCTCAGCAGCATGGCGTCGAAGTCCTTCATGTCCACCGCGCCGCGGCCCCAGACGCATCCGTCGACGACCTCGCCGGCAAACGGCGGCACCGACCAGTCCTCGGCTTTGGCCGGCACGACGTCAAGGTGACCGTGCACCAGCAACGGTGACAGCGAGGTGTCGACCCCATCGGGGGCCCAGTCGGCAACCACGGAGGTTCGGCGAGGAGCTGGCTCGAACAGCTCGCTGGCGATGCCCACTTCGTCCAGCAGGCCGGCCACGCGCTCAGCTGCCGTACGCTCCCCCGGCCCGGAGTCGTTGCCGAAGTTGGTCGTGTCGATCTGGATCAGCTCCGCGCAGAGTGCGACGACCTCTGCCTCGGGCTGGTAGTCACTGGTCACCGCCTCATCTTCACCCAAGCCCTGGCCGACCGCTTCGACCGGTGGGTCGGGTGCCGTAGATTGCTATAGTTCGGTGGCGTTCCATGGGGTCTGGGGCAACGTCCGGGTGGCGGAATAGGTAGACGCGCTAGCTTGAGGTGCTAGTGCCCTTGACAGGGCATGGGGGTTCAAGTCCCCCCTCGGACACAGACGCTTCCCCCACCGGTCCCGTCCAGGGTTACGGTGGCGGAAGCTATGCGCGTGCTTGGGTCGAAGTCCACTCGAAGCCTGAGCGCCAGATAGAAGTCGCGCAGCGATCCCTGATCGGCCTCCTGGCCAAGAACCTCCTGGGCAACGTCTGTCATCCGGCTCAGTGCAGCTCTGAGATCCAGGAGGTTTTCCCTAGCACCAGTCGCGCTTGCCAGCTCGGCCTCCGCCTGGGTGATTCGTGCCGCGAGGCTTCGCAGACGAGACGCGAGGTCACGCGCGAGATCATCGACCTCGGCGAGGTCAAGCAGGCGTTCCCGCCGGCGACGCAGGTCTGCGAGCTCCTGCTCTAACACCTCCGTCCGGGAGTGGCCCAGCGCCTCCTCGCATTGGATTGCCTCGAGCGCTGCGATCGTGGCGTCCAGGTGGTCGGCATCAAAGAGCCGCCCAAGCCATCTGTTTAACTCGCTCGTGATCGCGTCCGCATTGACCACTGGCTCGCCGTCGTGCAACTGCGCCGCGCCAGGCACGAGGTCACGGGTCCGACAGCGAAGGCGGACACCCCAGCGTCGGCGGTCGGCCTCCATCCGGCGGCCACACCGGCAGTGCACCAGCCCCTTCAGCGCGATCGGACGGCTGCTTGCGGGCCTGTCCTTACTGAGCTTGCCCAGCGACCGTTGGCCGCCCGTCGCGCGCGCCGCCAGCAGGGTACTGACCTGGATGAACGCCTCCAGCGTCACGATCGGCTCGTGGGTGGGCGTCTCGGATCGGACCGCGGGCATCTCGGCAATCCGCTCACGCAGGTAGTGATGTCCCAGCGCAGGCCTGTCGGGGTCCACGAGGCGCTCGACCTTGCGGACGCTGCCCCACACTCGAAACCCCGTGTAGGTGATGTTCCGCAGCATGGTCGAGATGGTGGCTACCTGCCACCCGTCCTGGCGGCGATGCGAGTTACGACTCGGATCTGCAGCGCTGGGACACGGGATTCCGTCGGTGTTCAACTCGCGCACGATCGCTCGAACCGACTTGCCGGCCAGGTACGCATCGAAGATCCGTCGCACAACCGGTGCGGTCGTCGGGTCCGGCACCAGCCGGTGCTCCTGTTGCCCCTCCGCAGCCCGTCGCCTCTTGCGGTGCGGCCCCACCGCGACGAGCCGGTAACCGTACGGTGGCCGGCCACCGACGTGGTTCGGATCGCCCGCCCTGACGGCAGTCTCCTGCTGGTTGCGAACCCGCTTCCGGATCACCTCCCGCTCCTCCCGGCCGAGGATGCCGTGCATCGCCAGGATGAGGTTGTGCGCAGCGTTCAGCGGGTCATACGGTCCGCTGACCTCCGGCAGCCAGACTGCGACGCGCCGCTCGAGCAGGCCGGGCGCCACGTCGAAGAGCTGCATGCCGTAGAAGGTGCGCTTTATCTCGCCGACCACGATCGCGTCCCAGCCGCGCTCAGAATCTCGTGAGTCATGAAGCAGCCTGTTGGCCTCGGGGCGTCGCGACCAGGGCAGAGAACGGCTGTAGCCACGGTCAAAGTAGGTCGTGACGATCAAGCCGCCCGATGACGCGACGAGCCGCTCGGCCTCTTCTCGTTGGCGCGCCAAGGAGCCCTCAGGGTCCTGCAAGTCCTCAGTGGACACACGCGCATAGAGCGCAAACGTGGGCACGGCGGCGGGCGTGACCGCCCTGGGATGGGCGCCGACCAAACGGTCCAAGAACTCCAGGTGGCCCGGGTCGGGCTGCGCTTCGCTCATGCAGCGCCCTTCGTCGATCGAGCTGCGGCTCGCTGCTCTGCCTGGCAGACCAGGCGCAGCAGTGCCCGCGTGGCCTCTGGCGGTAGAGCAGCTAGCTTCAGCGTCTCAATGGTCGCCTCCGTACGCGAGCTGACCACCATCATGTCAGCGCCGCCTGCATCGGCAGCGATCGTGTCGCAGGTATCGCAGTCCCGGCCCCTCGCGCCCGGTTGTCCCAGGCAACCCCTCGAGCCTGTCGGTTCTGTCGTTGCCATGCCAAACACTGAATACGGAGGATGATTGGCGCACCATGTACCGGTGATGCACTGGCAGTGCACTCGCCTCGCAGTGTCGTCCACGCTGGGACCGTAGTCGGCCACTGGAGACTGGGGCCAGCGCCACTGCCCGGGCGCCTCCCTAGGC
>JBKPNA010000451.1:0-3464 GCA_046765695.1 Actinomycetota bacterium
GCCACCCGCAGCGGGACGTCTGGCCCCTGGGCGGGCTCCATCGTCGGGTCGGGCTGCACGCCGTCGACCGGGGCACGCGTCCAGCCGGTACGCGGCGCGCTCGTCACTGTCAACTCAGACCTCACTGGACCAGATCTTCCACCATGAAGGGCGGATGGCTGGTCAATTCTTCCTCATGACGGCACCAGCGGCACAACACGTCTCTCACTCCGTGCTGGTCCGTTTCTCCGCACAAGGCCACGTCCGGACGCGATTTGGGCCGTTCTCCCATCCGTTCCTCCGCACAAAGCCACGTCCGGACGCGATACGAGCCCTTCTCGCGTCCGTTCCTCCGCACAAGGCCACATGTGGACGCGATACGGGCGCACCTCCCATCCGTATCTACGCACAAGGCCACACGTGGACGCAGTTTGGGCCGTTCTGCCGTCCGTTTCTCCGCACAAAGCCCCATGTGGATGATCATGTTCCGTGCTGCCAGTTCAGCCGACATCCAGGGCCAGCAGGTCCTCGATCGTCTCCCGACGAATCAGCGTGGTCAGCTCGCCGTCGCGTACGGCCACCACCGGCGGGCGCGGCACATGGTTGTAGTTGCTCGCCATCGAGCGGCTGTAGGCGCCGGAGGCCGGCACGGCAATCAGATCACCCGGGCTGACGTCGGCCGGCAGGAACTCGTCCCGGACCAGGATGTCGCCACCCTCACAGTGCTTGCCGACCACGCGGGCGAGGGCGGGTGGCGCGTCGGAGCGCCGCGACGCAAGGGTTGCGGAGTACTCCGCCGCGTACAGCGCGGTGCGGATGTTGTCACTCATCCCGCCGTCCACGGCGACGTAGAGGCGACTGGCACCCCCGTCGAGCTGCACGGGTTTAACCGTGCCCACCTGGTAGAGCGCGAATGTGCTGGGACCGCTGATCGCCCGGCCGGGCTCGACGGCCAGCCGGGGCACCGCGATGCCGAGGCTCGCGCACTCGTGGTCGATGATCTCCCGCAGTGCCCCCGCGAGTTCCTTGGGCGTGGCCGGCGAGTCGGCGCTGGTGTAGGCGATGCCGAAACCGCCGCCCAGGTCGAGCTCCGGCAGCGTCGTCCCGGTCTGCGCCGCGAACTCCGCATGCAGCCGCAGCGTCCGGCGTGCTGCCACCTCGAACCCTTCGGCGTCGAAGATCTGAGACCCGATGTGGGAGTGGATGCCGGCGAGATCCAGCGCCGGATGCTCGTGGCAGGCCAGCAGCGCCTCAGCCGCGATGCCGCCCGCGATGGAGAACCCGAACTTCTGATCCTCGTGCGCGGTGGCGATGTACTCGTGGGTGTGCGCCTCCACTCCAGTGGTAGCCCGGACCAGCACCCGCTGCCGCAGGCCAAGCTCATCGGCCAGTGCACCCAGCCGGGCGATCTCGGTGAAGGAATCGACGATCACCCGACCCACGCCAGAGGTGATCGCCTCGCGAAGTTCCGCGACGCTCTTGTTATTGCCGTGCAGCCCCACGCGCTGCAGGTCGATCCCCGCGCGCCGCACGACGGCGAGCTCACCGCCGGTGCAGACGTCGATGCCCAGCCCCTCCTCGGCGACCCAGCGGGCGACGGCGGTGCACAGGAAGGACTTACCGGCGTAGTACACGTCCCAGCCGGCGAAGGCCTCGACGAAGGCGCGCGCCCGAGCCCGCAGATCCTGCTCGTCGACCACGTACACCGGCGTGCCGACCTGGCCCGCAATCTCGGTCGCGCTCAGTCCAGCCACGGTGAGCACGCCGTTCGCGTCCTTGCCGATCCCTTCGCTCCACAGGTTGCGCAACAGCGCGTTGACGTCGTCGGGAATGCGAAGCCACCCCGGAGCACGGGCGGTGACGTCGGCGTGGATCGAGCCGGCGACGTGGGTGTGGGTCACGCAGCGACTGTGCCAGTCCCCGGCTTTATCTGCTGGAAGTTTTCGCGCGTTGGACAGCCGGCGAGTTCGTCTGCCAGCTCACTGAGCGACCGCGGCGACCCGTTTGGCCAGGTCCTTGCTGTCCTGGTGACCGCCCGCATAGACCTCAGTTCCCTTGTCATCCAGTAACACGAAGGAGCCCTGCTCGACCACGCCGAAGTGGTGCCACACCGCGCCGGACTCGTCACCGAGATGAGTCATGCCAGGTGCATCGGCGGCAAAACGCGAGAGAGCCTTGGCGTCGCCCAACGAGCCCACTCCCACCACGTTCACCTTGCCCTCGTTGACGCGGGCGATGCGTTGGACCTGGTCGATCTGATCCCGGCAGACCGGGCACGCGGGTGCCCAGAACCAGAACAGCACCGGCCTGCCGGCCAGCGTTGCCCCATCGAAGTCACCCCCGTCGACCTTGGTGCTTCGGAACTGCAGAGCCGCCGGGAGGTTCTTCGGTGCATCGGACGGCACCTCGCCGCTGGGCTGTGACGTGGGCGACGGGGCCGGAGAGGAGGTAGTCGACGGGCTCGACGGGATGGCCGCGGATGGCGGCGCTGGTGTCGGACCGGGCGGGGCCTGCGGCCCGGTACACCCGGCGATCAGCAAAACGGCGCCCACCGTCGCCAGGAAACAGACCTTGAGCATGATCACATCCTGCCGGTGGCGCGTCTCCGCCGCGGCGCTCTTAGCAGTTCTGTTACGCCGGTCAGGATCGCGCGGTGATCACAATCTTGCTGGCCGTGACCAACCGCAGTGCGGGGGCGTCGATCACCCGATTGCCATCGGCGGTCACCACCACGTCGCCGCAGGCCGCGCCCAGGCAGCGGCCGTCGAACCGGACACCCCACACCGTGAAGAACTGGCCCAGGGTGATCGTCTGGGCATCCCGGCCCTCCAGCCAGACCTGGTTGGACGCGTCATGGGTGTGCACCGCCGCCTGTTGCGCCCGAAGCCGGTCGATCCCCACGTACGGCGGGATCGCCACCTGCCAGCCGTCGGCGTCGATGGACATGGTGACGATGTGCCGGTCTTCTCCCGTGCTGTTCAAGGGCTCAGCGGTCAAACCCGCCGCCGCGATGTTGGACACCGCGTCGCGAGGAGCGTCCCACGGCGGAGGCGTGGTCCGGATCACCGCCGGACCGGGCTCCGCCGCGTGGCCACAACCGGTCAGCGCGATGACCAGGAGTGCGACCGACGCCGCGGCTCGGACGGCCCGTTGCTTGCCAGGCACGTCATCGACAATAGAACCGATCGCTTTGTCAGCAGCCTGCGTTTGGCGTCATGTGACGGTTGCCGGGTGCCTCCCGGCCTGTTGACGCACCCGTTAGCCGTCACCTGAGGGTTGGCGCGGTGGACTGGACGGGACGCTCGGCGCCGAAGAGGGGTACATTGCTCTTCGGCCCCCAGCGGGCCAGCCCGGCCGCTTCGGCCCCCGTAGCTCAGGGGATAGAGCACCGCCCTCCGGAGGCGGGAGCGCAGGTTCGAATCCTGCCGGGGGCGCCGCAGTATGTTGCCTAGTCATCGTGCGAAAAGTCGACATCAGCTCGAACC
>JBKPNA010000452.1:0-8389 GCA_046765695.1 Actinomycetota bacterium
GTGACCGGGTCGGTCTCCACCACGTTCGGCGGCGTGCCCCGGGTGTGGGTGGGTCCCGGGTAGCCAATGGCGCACTGCACTGCGGCGTACGGCGGCACCCGGACCTCCACCGACCGGCCAGGGCTGCGCCCGGCCAACACCTCAGCGAGCGTACGCGTGGCGCTGGCCACGGCGGAGCGGCGGAGCTCGACCGGGGCGTGGTCAGGCAGCGAGCGGTTGAGGTCATCGCTGTGCACCACCACCTCCACGACTCGGGTCCGCAGCATGTCCTCGCCACGGATCGGCCCGCGTGGACCCACGACAACGGCGGGCAGCTGCGCGCTCAACATGCGGCCACACGCGTCGATCTCCGCGTCCAACGAGGCCAGCACGTCCGCAACGTCGGCCTCCGCCCGGCTGGCCGCGGCGATCGCGTCGGCCGCCGGCCGGTAGCCGCGGACATACTCGAAGATCGGCAGTGGGCGATCCGCGGTCACCCGGCCGAGCGAGGTGCGCAGCGTGCGGTGGGCGTAGATCAGGTGACCCGTCAGTTGCTCAACGGTCCAGCCGTCCAACACGCTCGGCCGGGCGAAGGCTGACTCGTCCAGGGATCGAAGCCAGCCCGCGACGGTGCGCGACTGGTCGAGCAGTACCTCGGCGGTCCCGGGGCGCGACGGTCTCACGATGGCCGACTGTAACAACCGAGGCGCAGAACAGACGGCCCCTGGACAGTGCCGGATCCGGTCGCCACGCTTGATCCAAACCTCGCCTGACTACGGGGGCGTAACACCTGCGTAACATCGGGGGGTGGTCCGAATCCAAACCACGTGGGGAAATCTGGCGCGCCACGGATTCGTGGATGCCAGCCTCGCCGATGCCACCTTGCAGCGCTGGGACCTCAACGGGCACGATCCCGAGTGGTTCGTCGACCTGCTGGCGAAGTCTGCCGATCCCGACTTGGCGCTGAGCGGACTCGACCGGCTGGTTGAGAGCGTGCCGAACCTGCTGTCCCGGTTGGCCGACGCGCCGGTCTTCGCCCGGCAGTTGATCATGGTGCTCGGTGGCAGCAGTCGACTCAGCCAGCACCTGGCCGCGCACCCCGAGCACCTGGACCTGCTCGAGTCCGAGCTCGCCCCGGTCCCGGCGGCCGAGCTGCGACGCGCGATGCTGATTTCGGTCGAGGCCGATCCCGACGCCGCCGTCCCGGTGGCCGGCGAGCGCACCGGCGATGGGCTCCGGGTCGCCTACCGCGGGGCCCTGCTCCGGATCGCCGCCCGCGACCTCTGTGCGCCCGAGCCGATCGAGGCGGTCGACGGCATCGCCGATGAGCTGTCCGACCTGGCCGACGCCGCTCTCGAGTCGGCTCTCGCCATCGCTCGGGCGAAGGTGGGGCCGGATGCGCTCAAGACCCGGCTGGCGGTGGTGGGGCTGGGCAAGTGCGGGGCTCAGGAGCTCAACTACATCAGCGATGTCGACGTGCTCTACGTCGCTGAGCCGGCCGACGGCGACGACGGGGAACCGCTGATCAGCAACGAGCAGGCGATCACCATCGCCACCCGGCTGGCGGCCGAGCTGACCCGGATCTGCTCCGCCCATACCGCCGCCGGAACGATCTGGGAGGTCGACGCGGCGCTCCGGCCCGAAGGCAAGTCGGGCCAGCTGGTCCGGACCCTCGCCAGCCACCGGGTCTACTACCAGAAATGGGCCAAGACCTGGGAGTTCCAAGCGATGCTCAAGGCTCGACCCAGCGCCGGCGACCTCGATCTCGGGACGCAGTTCGTCGAGCTGCTCACCCCGCTGGTCTGGACCGCTGCCGAGCGGGAGAACTTCGTCGCGGACACCCAGGCGATGCGCAAGCGGGTCGTCGCACACATCCCGGCCCGCAACGCCGGCCGGGAGATCAAGCTGGGCGAAGGCGGCCTGCGCGACGTCGAGTTCTCGGTTCAGCTGCTGCAGCTCGTCCACGGCCGGGTCGACGAACGGCTGCGCGTCCGGGCGACGCTGCCGGCTCTCAAGGCTCTGGTCGACAACGGCTACGTCGGACGGGAGGACGGCAGGACCCTCGCCGTCTCCTACCGGTTCCTGCGCGCGCTCGAGCACCGGATCCAGTTGTTCAACCTGCGCCGCACCCACGTCATGCCGGACAACGAGGTCGACCTGCGCCGGCTGGGCCGCTCGCTCGGCTACCCGGAGCCGGTGGCGGAGTTGCTGGCGACCTGGCGGCACACCGCACAGGTCGTCCGCCGGTTGCACGAACGGCTGTACTACTCGCCGCTGCTGGACGCGGTGGCCCGGATCCCGTCGCAGGAGCTGCGCCTCACCACTGCGGCCGCCACCGACCGGCTGAAGGCGCTGGGCTATGCCGACCCGACGGCGGCGCTGCGCCACATTGCCGCGCTCAGCCAGGGTGTCACCCGGCAGGCCGAGATCCAGCGGCAGCTGCTGCCGGCGATGCTCGGCTGGTTCGCGGACGCGCCGAGCCCCGATCACGGCCTGCTGGCCTTCCGGCAGGTGTCGGAGGCCCTCGGCACCACTCCGTGGTATCTCCGGGCGCTCCGCGACGAAGGCGCCATGGCGGCGCGGCTGGCTCGGATCCTGGCCTCCAGCCGGTACGCCGTGCAGTTGCTGACCCGGGCGCCCCAGACCGTGCAGATGCTGGCCGACGACGCCGAGCTGCGACCCAGGGTCCGGTCGGACCTGCAGGCCGAGATGTCTGCCGCCGGCGTCCGGCAGGACGACTCGCGGGCGGCGGTGGAGGCGATCCGCGCCATCCGCCGCCGGGAGCTGTTCCGGGTGGCCGCCGCCGACATCCTGGGTGAGCTCGACGTCCTCGCAGTCGGCGAGGCCCTCAGTGACTTGGCCTCCGCGACGGTGGATGCGACGTTGGAGGTCGTCCGGGCCCGATCGGAGACCCAGCCGGTGCCCGAGATCGCGGTGATCGCGATGGGCCGCTGGGGTGGCCGGGAGCTGTCCTACGCCTCCGACGTCGACGCGATGTTCGTGATGGCCGACGGGCCGGCGGGCGACCACGACCCAACGAAGGTGGCCGGAGCGGTGATCACCGAGATGCGCCGGCTACTGGCCCAGCCGGGCGCGGACCCCGGCCTGAGCGTCGACGCCGACCTGCGTCCGGAGGGCAAGGGCGGCGCGCTGGTCCGCTCGCTCACCGCGTACCGCAACTACTACAGCCGCTGGTCCTCGACCTGGGAGCTGCAGGCTCTCGTCCGGGCCGAAGCGATGGCCGGCGACCCGGAGCTGGGCGCGGCACTGATGGCCGAGATCGATGCGCGCCGCTGGCCGGAGGCCGGGCTGACCGCGGCCCAGTTGAGTGAGATCCGCAAACTGAAGGCCCGGGTGGAGGCAGAGCGGCTGCCCCGGGGAGCCGATCCTGCCAAGCACACCAAGCTCGGGCCCGGGGGGATCGCCGACGTGGAGTGGACGGTACAGCTGTTGCAACTGCAGCACGCCCATCGGGTGCCGGCACTGCGGTCCTCACAAACCATCGTGGCGCTCCGTGCGGCCCGGGACGCCGAGGTCATCGACCCCATGGATGCGGGACACCTGGAAGCCGCCTGGACCCTGGCCAGCAGGGTACGCAACCAGATCATGCTGATGCGCGGTCGTGGGTCGGACTCGTTGCCCAGCGACAATCGCGAGCTGGCCGGCGTCGCCGAGCTGCTCGGCTACGGGCCGGGGGAGTCCTCCCATCTGCTGGCCGACTATCGCCGGGTCACCCGGCGGGCCCGGTTGGTCGTGGACCGGGTCTTCTGGGGCAGCGGCTGAGCCTGACTTCCTACTCGTGCCAGCACTCCGCGCTATGTCGACATAGCGCGAAGTGACTGGAAGTAGCGCGAAGTTGCAGTGGGGCGCCGGCAATCTGTCAAGGTGACCGGTCGAGAGCCAGCGCGTACGCGGACAGGGTCGCCGCCGCGGTGTTGTCCCAGCTGAAGCCGGACGCGTGGGCTGCGGCGCGGGCACCCATCCGCAGCCGCTCCTGGTCGTCGTCCAGCAGCGTGCCCAGGGCCTCTGCCCAGGCGCCGGGGTCCTGGCCGGGGACCAAGATCCCCGTGACCTGGTCCCGCACGGTGTGCCGGAGGCCGGCGACATCGGTCGCGACCACCGGACGGGCGCAGGCCTGGGCTTCCAGAGCGACCAGGCCGAACGACTCGTTGTAGGACGGCACGCCGACCACGTCAGCGGCGCAGTACCAGCGGAACAGCTCGGCTCGGGGCGAGTGCGGGCGCAGCACAGTCAGGTCGCCGACGCCGAGCTCACGGGCCAGCGGAGTCAACGTGGTCGACCACTCGGCATCGGGGCCGCTGGGACTGCCGATGATGATCAGCTGCAGCCGGGACCGGCGACCCGGGTCGCGCTGCACCAGCTCGGCCAGTGCCCGGATCAGCACGTCAGGCGCCTTGAGCGGCTGGATCCGGCCGACGAATAAGATCACTCGGGCTTCCTGGTCGACGCCGAGCTGCGCTCGGTTCTTCGGCTGGTCGCACGGGTGGAACACGTGTAGGTCGACCCCGGGCGGGACGATCCGGACCCGGTCGGGAGACGCCCCGTAGTGCCGCTCGAGCTCGGCAGCCTCGTCAGGGGTATTGGCGGTCAGTACGTCCGCGTCGGCCACGATCGCGGCCTCACCCTGCTCCCGGTCGTCCGGCTCCTCGGTCTGATCATCGCTCAGAGCGGCGTTCTTCACCTTGGCCATGGTGTGCATGGTGTGGACCAGGGGGATGTTGTCATGGGCCTTGAGCCGCCGGCCAACCATCCCGGATAGCCAGTAGTGACTGTGGATCAGGTCGTAGTGTCCCATCTCGGCTTCCAACCGCTCACCGAAGACCTGGACGAGGTCGAGCAGGTCTTCCTTGGCCACCGATCCGGCCGGTCCGGCTGGCACGTGGATGACCCGGGTGTGCTCGTGCACCTCGACGATCGCAGCAGCATCGGGAGCCTGGGCGCGGGTGAAGACATCGACTTTCAGCCCGCGCTCACCGAGGCGCCGCGACACCTCGCTGACATAGACGTTGAGGCCGCCCGAGTCGCCGACTCCAGGGGTGGCCAGCGGGGAGGTATGCATGCTGATCATCGCCACGCGCTGCGGATAGACCACGGACGCACTCACCGGGCCACCTCCGTCGCTTGCGGCCGCCGCCCTCGGTGCGTCGGCCGCGGTCAGGATACGCGTCCGTACTGATACCCCGTTGCATCGGTCACAACGCAGAGCCCGTGGCCCGGATCAGACAGAGACCAGCACGAGAGCCGCCACCGCCAGGACCAGGCCGAACACCTGGATCACCCGCAGCCGTTCCCGGTCCACCACCAGGGCAAGGATCACCGTGCTGACAGGGTAGAGGGAAGCCAGCGGTGCGACGAGACTGAGGTCGCCGGCTCGGCTGGCCAGCAGGAACAGCGCGTTCGCGGTCATGTCGAACGGCCCGGCCACCGCCATCCAGCCGACTCCGGCGCCGTGCGGCCACGGGCGCGGCCGCCGAAGCACGATGACCAGCCCGCCCAGCACCAGACCCGATAGCTGGGCCGCCAGCACGGGCCAAAGCCCGGCCGGCCCATCGGCGACCCGCCCTGCTCGGGCGGTGCCCAGGAAGAAGAGTGCGAAAGCCGCGCCGGCAGCGAAGGACAGCGCGAGCAGGGTCCCGGTCACCCGGGTCGGTTCGCCGGGACGGGGCGGCGCGATGCTGATCAGCGCGATCGCACCCAGGGCGCATCCGATACCGAGCAGCCGAGCCCCGGTGGCATGCTCGCCGAGGAGCAAGCCGACCACCACCGGGATCGCCGCGGAGGTGACGGCGGTGACTGGGGCCACGACAGCCATCGCGCCCGCTGCCAGGGCACGGTAGAACAGCACGAGTCCGGTCATCCCGGCGGCCCCGGCAAGAGCTCCCCACGCCGCCGGTTCCAGCTGCGGCGGGACGTAGAGCAGGATCAGGTAGACGCCCAGCAAGGGCAGGCCGATGACCTTCGAGCCCCAGGCAACGGGAAGCGAAGCCGCCCGTTGTGATGCCTTGCCGCCTGCGAAGTCGCCGACTCCCCACACCAGCCCGCAGAGGGCCGCGAGCAGCACCGGCGACACTGGATCACCGTAGTGTCCACACTCTGCGCTGCCCGCTCCGGCGTACTCGGCCGAGGCTGATATCACGATCTGCACAACGAAATCTGCACCGGTTCCTAAGGTGCAGATCGAAGAAGGCGGTGCAGATTTCGTGAACGCCGCTGACTCCGCACAAAGAGTGGACACAGGACTGGCGCGGCGGACAAAATTGCGTATCCTGCTGTTGCGCGGCGCTGTCAGGTGGTGCCGCAGAGCGTTATCGCGGTCGGGGCACGAAACGCGCCAGTGGTTCAGGTAAGCGAGCGGGACGCCGGCGTCCCTTCAGGAATCTTCGGTAGCGAAAGACCGTGTCAGGATCACCCCTGAAGCCGTCGATTCATATTGTTAGGCGTTGTCCGATGCCGTGGGGTGGTCGCGGCATCTTGTGTGAATTGAGTGAAATCCCGTGAAACATCGCGCTACTGTTCGTCTGCCGGAGATCATGGGATTGGTCACAGCACTGCTGCTGATCCTCACCTTGGCGATGTCCCGGCCACCGGCGGCGCAAGCCGACACGGCGCCTCCTGATCCGTCTGATCCGAAGACGCCGGTGACGGTGGCGGCCGATCCACTGCCGACAGTGCAGATCGACGGGGTGGCGTGGACTCAGCGAGTCATCGGCAACACCGTCTATGTGGGCGGAAGTTTCACGGTGGCCCGCCCGGCCGGCTCAGCTCCAGGCGTCGATACGACTCCGCGGGCGAATCTGTTGGCGTACGACATCAGGACTGGCGCACTGTTGGATTCGTGGGCCCCGACCACGAACGGTGACGTCTTGTCGATCGTCCCGTCCCCCGACAATTCCGTGCTGTATATCGGTGGCAGTTTCACTGTCATGAATGGCCAGATCCGGAATCGGATCGCTGCTGTGAGCGCAACGACCGGTGCGCTCATCAATTCATTCCAGCCGAAACCCGACGCCACCGTGCGAGCGATCGTGGCGACTGAAAGCACCGTCTACTTCGGTGGTCTTTTTGGTTCGGTGAATGGTGTTGCGCGGACGAAGGTCGCGGCCGCCCAGGTCAGCGACGGCGCCTTGTTGTCGTGGGCGCCGGATGCCCAAGGCGGCAGCGTGCATTCACTGGCGTTGTCACCCGACGGCACCAAGTTGCTGATCGGCGGATCCTTCACGACGATGAACGGCAGTTCCAACCCGGGCTATGGGCTGGCCGCCGTGGACCCCAATACCGGCGCTTCACTACCCATGCCGGCGAACAGCAAACTTCGCAACGCGGGAGCCAATTCTGCGATCACCGGCTTGAGCTCGGACGGCGACAGTGTGTACGTGTCGGGCTTCGTTTTCGGGGTGGGCGGCGTCTTGGAGGGGGTGTCGCGGGTCAACTGGAGCGATCTCGAGATCAGGTGGATCGAGGACTGTCACGGCGACACCTACGGCAGCTACCCCAGCGGTGATGTCGTCTATGTGGCCAGCCACGCCCACTTCTGCGGCAACCTGCCTGACGCGTTCCCGCAGACCGACCCTTGGACGGTGCACTACGGCACGGCGTTCACCAAGGTGGCCACGGGCGTACTGCGGAAGGACAATCTGGGGTATCCGAACTGGGTCGGTAACCCCTCGCCCTCGCTGCTGAAGTGGGCGCCTCAACTGACCGCCGGTACCTACACAGGACAGGGTCAGGCCGGCTGGAACGTCACCGGCAACCACAGCTACGTGAGCATCGGTGGCGAGTTCGTGAAAGCTGGGACTTTGGCGCAGCAGGGTCTTGTTCGCTACGCAGTCAAGAGCCTCGCCCCGAACAAGATCGGTCCGGAGTTCAGCCAGTCGAAGTCGAATCCGACGCTGACGTCGTTCGCCAAGGGCACGGTCCGGGTGGCCTGGCGGACCAACTGGGACCGTGACAACGAGCAACTGACGTATCAGGTCATCCGCGACGGCAACACCGCCAATCCGGTCTACCAGACGGCGCGATCGTCATCGGAGTGGAATCGACCGGACGTCGGTTTCTCCGACAGCGGCCTGGTTCCCGGTCAGAGCTACCGCTACCGAATCTTCGCCAAGGATCCCCTTGGCAACGAGTCCAGGTCGGACACGGTCTACGTCACCGCCTCCGACACCGGAGACCTGTCTCCGTACGCCCGCAACGTCTACGGCGACGGCCCAAGCAACTACTGGCGCCTCGGGGAGGTTTCGGGCGCGACCGTTGTCGACTGGGCCGGGGTTTCGAACTCCACTGCGGGGGCCGGGGTCACCAGGGGAACTGCCGGCGCGATCGCCGGCGACACCAACAAGGCCTCGAGCTTCGACGGCACGTCCAATGGCTCGTCAGCCAACGGCGTTCC
>JBKPNA010000453.1:0-3231 GCA_046765695.1 Actinomycetota bacterium
GTGCCAGACGACGCCGCGGCGCTGGCCGACCGGCTGGGCCGCTACCTGCCCGCTGATCACGAACCGGTGAAGCTGGACACCGACGGGTTGGGCGGTCGCCGGGCCCGGCGGCTCCGGGAGCGGCAGCAGGCCGAGCTCGCCCGGCTGGCCGAGCACGAGCAGGCGCTGGCCGGCCAGAAGTGGGGAGTCAGCCTCGGCTCGGTCGATCTGGCCGACGTGCCGATCGCCGCGGTCCGGGACCGCATCGTGGTCAGCGACAGCAGCAGTCAGGTGTTCGCGGGCACCCTGCAGGAGGCGATCGACCCGCACGGCCGGCTGACTCTGGAACAGGCCGAGACCGCTTTGTACACTGCGGCAGCCGAGGATGTCTTCACCGCTCTTGATGGTGGCTGGCAGGGCCAGCTCGAGGAGCGGGGCCGGGGCCTTTCGGGTGGGCAGCGGCAGCGTGTCGTGCTGTCCCGGGTGCTGGCGCACGACCCGGACATCCTGGTCATGGTGGAGCCGACCTCCGCCGTGGATGCGCACACCGAGGCGCTGATCGCCGAGCGACTGGCCGCGCACCGCGCGGGGCGGACGACCATCATCACCACCAGTTCACCGCTGCTGCTGCACCACGCGGATCGGGTGGCGTTGCTGGCCGGCGGCGTGGTGACCGCGTACGGGACGCACGAAGAGCTGTTACGCACCGACCGCGGCTACCGCTCGGTGGTCGCGCGGGCGTTGGACGACGAGACGGGGGAGGAGGCGAGATGACCCAGCTGACCACCGCGTTGCGGTGCGGGCCGGAGGGGTCCGCCGAAAGCTGGCGGACCATAGCTCCACCCGCGCGGGTTCCTGCCGAGCTCCAGCCACCCCGGTCGGGCTCGGTCTTCGACCGGCTCCGGGCCTGGCGGAGCCGGCACCTGCTCCGGGAGCAGCGCGCGCAGGACTACTTCGCCGCCTCGCGGCGGCCCGAACGGGCGCTCCCGGTGGCGGACCGGCATGCGGTCTGGGCCTTCTTCGCCGCGCTCTTTCGATCCCGCCGGCGTTCGGTCGTCGTGTTGCTCGTGCTGCACGCCTTGGCCGCGATCTCCGGCCTGGTGGTACCGCGGATCCTGGGCGGGCTGGTCGACCGCGCCGCGGCGGCGGGCACCCTGAGCGCGACGCTGAACGGACTTGCCCTGGCGGTGGCCGGGGTTGTCGTGGTTCAGGCGGTGATGACCTTCCTTGCCCTGAGCATGTCCGCGGTACTCGGCCAGGACGTGCTCGCCGACGCCCGTGAGCACACCGTACGGACCGTGCTCGGCTTGCCGCTCGGCCGGGTGGAGAGCGCAAACTCGGGCGACCTGGTCACCCGGGTCACCCGGGACGTGGGCACGATCAGCCAGACCATCCGCTTCGGCCTGCCGGAGACCGTGATCGCGGTAATGACCACGGCCCTGACCGTGGTCGCGATGCTGCTCAACTCGCCGCTGCTCACCCTGCCGCTGCTCGTCGTCGCGCCGTTGTGCATCGTGGCGGTCCGCCGCTACCTGGCCCGGGCGCCCAAGGGGTACATCACCGAGGGCGGCACCTACTCGGTGATCAACTCCACGTTGACCGAGACGGTGGAGGGCGCCCGCACGGTCGAGGCGCTCGGCCTGCAGGACGCCCGGATGGCGCGGTACGACACCGACATCGAGGTCTCCGCGCAGGCGGAGCGGTACACGATGGCGCTGCGCAACATCTTGTTCGCACTGCTGGGTTTCGTGTACGACCTGCCGGCGGTGCTGGTGCTGCTGCTCGGCGGCGTCGGCTACGTGAACGGGCTGGTCAGCCTGGGTCAGATCACCGCGGCGGTGCTCTACGTCCAGGCGCTGGTCGAGCCGCTGCAACGGCTGATCCGGATGCTGGACCGGCTGCAGGTCGGGATCGCCTCCACCAGCCGGCTGCTCGGCATCGGGGAGGTGCCGCAGGACCGGGAGGCGGGCGACGCTTTCCCGGAGGGTGACCGGCTGGTGACACGCGACCTGCGGTTCGCGTATCGGCCAGACCATGACGTGCTGCACGGTGTCGACCTCGCGCTGCGGCCGGGTGAGCGGCTGGCGATCGTCGGGCCCAGCGGATCCGGCAAGTCGACTCTTGGCCGGCTGCTGGCGGGCATCAACGCGCCGCGTACGGGGTCGGTCACCGTGGGCGGGGTCGAGCTGACCCGGCTGCCGCTGGGTGTGCTGCGGACGGAGGTGGCGCTGGTCACCCAGGAGCACCACGTCTTCGTGGGGACGGTCCGGGACAACATCATCCTGGCCCGGGAGTCCTCGCCCGACGACGTGGTGATCGAGGCGCTGCGTACCGTCGACGCCTGGGACTGGGTCGCCAGGCTGCCGCAGCGGCTGGACACGCTGATCGGCGACGGCAAGGCCAAGCTCACCCCGGCCCAGGCCCAGCAGATCGCGCTGGCCCGGCTGGTGGTGGCGGATCCGCACACCCTGGTGCTGGACGAGGCCACCTCCCTCATCGATCCGCGCACGGCACGGCACCTGGAGGGGTCGATGGCTGCGCTGCTCGAGGAAAGGACCGTCGTGGCGATCGCCCATCGGTTGCACACCGCGCATGACGCCGACCGGATCGCGGTGGTGATCGACGGCCGGATCGCCGAGCTGGGCAGCCACTCCGACCTGATCGCCGCCGACGGCGAGTACGCCCGGCTCTGGCGGGCCTGGACCTCCTAAGGTGGTCACACTTGCCGCGAGTACCCGGCAAGTGTGACCACCTTGGCTACAGCACGCGCCGGATGATCTTGCCGGTGTGCTCGCCGGATTCCATCCGCGCGTGGGCGGCCGCCGCCTCGGAGATCGGGTACGTCTCGTAGGGGATGGGCTGCAGGGTGCCGTCGGCGAACAGCGGCCAGACCCGCTTGGCCACCGCCTGGCAGATGGCGGCCTTCTGCTGCACCGGCCGGGTCCGCAGCGAGGCGGCGTACAGGGTGCCGCGCTTCGGCAGCAATCGGCCGAGGTCCAGCGTGCCGCGGGTGCCGCCCTGCATCCCGATCACCATCAGCCGGCCGTCCGCGGCCAGCAGCGCGACGTGTTCGTCGAGATACTTCGCGCCCATGTTGTCCAGGATGACGTCGACGCCGTGGTCACCCACCGCCTCGCGAACCTGTGCCGGCCAGTCCTCGCGGTAGGAGAACGCGTGGTCGGCGCCACGGGCCCGGCAGTAGTCCAGCTTCTCCGGGCTGCCAGCCGTGGTGATCACCGTCGCGCCCAGCTG
>JBKPNA010000454.1:0-4125 GCA_046765695.1 Actinomycetota bacterium
CGCTCCCAGCCGTCGGGTCGGGGACCGTGGCCACGACCGAGGAGTCCGTGCGCGGAGCAGTCGCTGCCGCTGGGTCGATCGCGATCGGCAGGGGCCCCGGTTGGGCACTGAGCTGGTGACCGACGGCCCGCGGGACTGGCCTTTCCCCGACTCGGCCGGACAGGTAGGCCAGCATGACGTCACGTTGGGCAGCGACCAGGTCGCGGCTGGTGCGCAAGTAGTCGGCGAGTAGTTCGCCGGCAGCGTCCGGGTCACCCATATGTCCGTCACCCCTGGCGCTCCCGTTGACTGCGGGCATCGACAGCTCCTCGATCCGTCGGGGCGGGGTCATGCCACCGCTCAGGCAGTTTCCGTCGTGGTCCCGGACCAGCTGGCCGTTGACGGTCCAGACCCGACGGTCGGCATTGGTTGGCGTGGCGGACGACCCACGGCCGTCGAACAGCCAGCCGGTCTGCACCGGCACCCCGGCACAGGCGAGTTCGGCCGCGGCGGTGAGCAGGGCGCGCAGCCCTTGGCCGGGGCGGCCGTCACAGCTGACCATCAAGTACGGGCGGTCGCCGAGCACCGCTCGTACCAGTCCGCTGAGCACCTGACCTGGGCCGGCTTCGACGAAGATCCGCGCGCCGGCCGCGTACATCGCCTCGATTTGCTCGACGAACCGTACGGGTGCTCCGATCTGCCGAGCGAGACCGCTGCGGACGGCGTCGGCACTGGCCTCATACACCTGACCGGTGCAGTTGGACCAGACGGGTAGAACCGGTGCCGACACCTGCCGGTCGGCGAGCACCGTCGCGAACTTCTCGGCTCCCGCCGCGACGACCGGACTGTGAAAGGCAGCCGCAACTGGAAGGCTGCGAGTGCGAAGGCCGGCCTCCTGCAAGGCGGCAACGGCCTTTCGGACCGCGGTTGTCGGGCCCGAGATCACCACCTGATTGGGCGCGTTGTGATTGGCGAGTACCACCTCGCCGTTCAGGCCGGCAGCGGACATGGCCGCGCTGATCTGCTCGGGGCTTGCGGTGACCGCCGCCATGGTTCCCGGATCGTCTCCGGCCGCACCGAGGATGGCCAGCGCACGCTCCCGGCTGAGGTCGAGCAGGGTCGACGGATCGAACGCGCCGGCCACGCAGAGCGCCACGAGTTCGCCGTAGCTGTGCCCAGCGGCCATGTCGGGCCGCACCCCGATCCGGCGTAGCACGTGGTCCACCGCCAGCCCACCGATGCCCAGCACCGGCTGCGCAACGCGAGTGTCCCGGACCCGATCCTGTTGCGCCTGATCAGTTGCCTCGTCGAAAGCGGATGGCGGAAAGAGCAGGTCCGCCCAGTCACGGCCGAGGTCGACGTAGTGCCGCAGTTCCGGGAAGGCGACGAAGAGGTCGGCCAGCGCGCCAGGCCGCTGGCTTCCCTGCCCGGGGAAGAGGAACGCGACCTTGCCGGGTTCGCTCGGGTCCGACTCGGGTGGCTGGACCAGTCCCTTCCTCGGATCGTGTCCCCCGTCGAGCGCCTGGTGGAGCAGCGCGACCAGATCGGCGCGGTCGGTGGCAACCACGGCAATTCGGACCGGCCCCGTGCGGGCATCGGAGCCTCGAGCCGACACCGCGGCCAGGTCGCGCAGCGGAGTCGTTGGGCTGGCCGCAATCATCACGTCCAGCAGGTCACGTACGCCGCGGCGGGCGGCCTCGCGGTCGCTGCCGCGGAACAGGAACAGCTCGACTGGCCAGTGCTGCCGGGCGTGCTGCGGATCGGCGGTGGGCGGGTGCGCCCTCAGCACTGCGTGGAAGTTCGTTCCGCCAAAGCCAAACGCACTGACGCCGGCGACCCGTTCCTCGGCGGGGACCGTCCACGGCTGAGCCTCGGTATGGAAAACAAAGGGACTGGTCTCGGGGTTCCAGGCCGGGTTGGGCCGCTTCAGGTGCAGTGTGGGGGGCTTGACGCCGGTATGGAGTGCCAGTGCCGTTTTGATGATGCCGGCCATACCAGCGGCGCACTTGGTATGACCGATCTGCGACTTCACCGAGCCGATCGCCGTGCCGCCTGGTCGCGCGCCGGATTCGACGAAGAGCCTGGTCAATGTCTCGAGCTCGGTGCGGTCGCCGACGACAGTCCCGGTGCCGTGCGCCTCCACCATTCCCACCTCGCGCGGTGAGACGTGCGCTTCGGCGAAGGCCCGGTCCAGGGCGAGACGCTGACCCTGGGACCGCGGAGCGGTCAACCCCAGCGCGCGGCCGTCGCTGGAGCCGCCGAGCCCCTTGATCACGGCATAGACGCGATCGCCGTCACGTTCGGCGTCGGCGAGTCGTTTGAGGACTACACACGCAACGCCCTCCCCGAGGGCGATACCGTCGCCGGAACTGTCAAAGGTGCGGCATCGCCCTGTCGGTGAGAGCGCCTGAGCGGAAGTGAACAGCAGGAAGTCCGTGATGCCGTTGTGCAGGTCGGCTGCGCCGCACAGCATGAGGTCGCTCGTGCCGGCGGCCAGGTGCTTGCACGCGACGTCCAACGCAGCCAGTGATGAGGCGCAGGCGGCGTCGACGGTGAAGTTTGGGCCGCCCAGGTCGAGCCGGTTGCTGACCCGGCCTGCGATCACATTGGACAGCACGCCGGGGAAGGTGTCTTCGGTGACTCGGGGCAGCGCGTCGTCCAACGGCTCCGGTATCTCGCCGATGTAGGCGGGGAGTGTCGTCCGCAGGTTCATGGCACGGCTCATGTCGCTGCCCTCTTCGGCACCGAAGACAACACCCGTACGGCTGTGGTCGACACTCGATGCGCTCGCCCCGCCGACGGGGTAGCCCGCGTCGACCAGAGCGCGATGCGACACTTCGAGGGCAAGCAATTGGGTGGGGTCGATACTGGCCAGCGCGGCAGGGGGAATTCCGTACCGGATGGCGTCGAAAGGCACCGGGTCGATGAAGCCGCCCCACTTGGAGATGCTCAGCCGACCAGTTTGTCCCGGCCCGATCTCGGTTGAGTAGTAGGTCGACACGTCCCAACGGTCGGCGGGCACCTCGGTCACCGCATCCGCGCCGCTCAGAATGGTCTGCCAGAAGCTGGCCAGGTCGGGAGAGTTGGGGAATACGCACGACATGCCGATGATGGCGATGTCGAGTGGCGGGCGCTCCGATGCGACCGCCGGCTCGTCGAGAGCGAGTGCCGATCGCATCGCCGTTACGCGATCGGCGTAGAAACGCGCAGCGCCGGTCGTGACTTGAGCGTGCAGGTCGGCGATGGTGCTGACGGCGTTCCGAAGCACTGCGACCTGCCCGGCCATGAACAGGCCATCCTTGGCTTGGGTCTTGCCATCCACGGAGACCAGCTCGTCACCCTCGCGCCGGAGGCCCTTCGTCGCGATGCGCAGCCGACCGACGTTCAGCGTCTCGAGCTGCTCCCACATCTGGCGGCTCTCGACGCCGACGCCGTCGAGCTCCCGCCGCAACGTGTGAAACTCGTTCACGAAGTCGGACGGCAGGCAGCGGGTGACGTGGCCGGGAGCGGTCTCCAACAGCGCCGTCTGGTTGGCGTCGATCAGCTGCTGTTGGAACAGCGGCTGGATGGCGCCGTAGGTCACGGCTTCGGAGCTGAACAGGTAGGCGGTGCCCATCAGCAGGCCTATCTGGACGCCGCGCTGGATCAACGGCGAAACCGTCGCCGCGACCATGGCAGCAGACCGCTCGTCGTGGATGCCGCCAGCGAAGAAAACCTGCACCTGGGCGGCGGTGTCGGCTGGCTGCCCATCGAGAAATTCCTCGAGCACGCGGAACTGCGCCTCCCACAGCGGAAAGCTGGCCTGCGGGCCGATATGGCCGCCGCACTCGGCGCCCTCGAAGATGAACCTGCGCGATCCTGCCTGCAGGTATTGCTTCAACAGGCCGGGCGACGGCACATGCAGGAATGAGCTGATGCCGTCCTGCTCGAGCTTCTTGGCTTGCGCAGGACGACCACCCGCGATGATGGCATAGGTCGGCCTGATCTCGCGGATCACCTCGATCTGAGCGGCCCGGACCTCCTCAGGTGCGAAGCCGAGGACGCCGACGCCCCATGGTCGGTCGCCGAGAGCTGCGGCAGCGTCGGTAAGCATGCGGCGCGACTGCTCGACGTCCGCCAAGGCCAACGCGATGAACGGTGCTGCTC
>JBKPNA010000455.1:0-4677 GCA_046765695.1 Actinomycetota bacterium
TGCCGATGGTGCCGATCCTTTTGAACTACGCCACCACCACGCCGCCGCTGATGACGCTGCGGCACGCCTACGACTTCGGCACGACCGTCGGTGACGCGTTCCGGTCGTTCGACGGACTCGAGCGGGTGGCGGTGATCGCCGGCGGCGGCCTGTCACACTTCGTCGGCGAGCCCCGTGTCGGCGAGGTCGACGATGTCGGCGATGTCGGCGAGGAGTTCGACCGCTGGTTCCTGCGCCGGCTGGAGTCCCAGGACTACGACGAGCTGTTCGCCCTGCCGGATGACGAGCTGATGGAGGCCGGCAACGGCACCGGCGAGGTGCGGGCCTGGGTCGCCCTGGCCGGCGCCATGCGCGGGCACGAGATGAAGGTCCTCGCCTACGAGCCCATCTACGAGTGGATCATCGGGATGGCCGTCGTGACCTGGACGCCCTGACCGGTCACCGCCACCGGGACCGAACCGACCGGACACGGGGACATCTCGGCCAGCGCCTGCCTGCACGACGGACGCTGTCGCTTCCGCCTCCCGCTAATGGAAGTCGCCTGCGATGATCCTTTTGCATAGTAGGTTGGCGCGCAGACTCGCTTGATGCAGGTACTAGCGAAGCTACGGCCGACGAAGTCGGCAAGTTCGAGTCAAGTTTGTCAGGCGGCGGGTCCGGCTTCCTCGGTGAGTTGATCGAGGGCTCGTTGGTAGTTGCGGGCTGCGGCGCGCAGTGTGCTGGGCGCGGGCGGATCGGGATCGGTGAGCTGGGCCAGGCCGGGTTGCAGCAGCCGGGTGTGGAGATGAGTGACCAGCATGGCGTGCTCGCCGCCGGTGTCGGTGAGCCGGTAGCGGTGGGTGCCGGGGATGCGGGCGATGAGCCGGTGCGCGCGGAGCCGGCGCAGGTCGTAGCTGACCTGGCTGGCGCTGATCGTGTCGGGGGGTCTGCCGAGGAGCCCGGCGAGCAGCTCGCGCAGGTCGCAGTTGCGGAATCCGGCGGGGATGAGCAACCGGAACACGAGCAGGGCCTGCAGCAGGGCGTGGGCGCGGCGGTCGCCCAGGCGGAGCCCGGCCACCGGCTGCCCGGTGCCGGTGGTGGTCGGCTCGTGCACGGCGGTGAACGCCTCCGCGGCGCGGATCGGGTTGTGGCTGAGTCGTTGGACGCCCAGCAGGCGTCGGTTGGCGGAAAAGCCGACCTCCCGCAAGGCGGGCAGGTTGGTCAGCCGTTTGCCGATGCCGAAGTCGCGGGGGTCGTTGATGGTGGTCTCGGTGCGCAGTGCGCGGCCCTGCTTGTGATACTGCTTGATCTTGGTGTGCTTGTAGTCGACGTGCAGGCTCGGGGTCACGCCCTCGGTGAGGACCCGGGTGCGGAACGGGCCCGGGGTGGTTCGCGGGCCGCGGCGTTTCAGCCGCCGGTCGAAGATCAGCGCGACCTGGTCGGGGCGGCCGGCGTCGAGGTTGTCCCGGATGACCTGCTCGAAGAACACCCGCCCGGAGACCGGCCGGTCCAGCACCTGGGTCAGCGAGAACTCGGCCTGCCAGACCGCGATCTCGTAGCGGTAGCCGGCGGCCCGGTCCGCCACGGTGAACGGGTGCGGCAGAACCGCCAGCCACTTGCGCAGCAACGCATCGATCTGCTCCGGGCCGAGCCGATCGCAGATCCCCTGCAGCCGCTCGACATCGGCCGGGTCGTCGAGGGCGGCGAAGCCGTTGTCCAGCGCGGTGAACCCGATCCCCGCCTTCGCCGTCTGGCGCTTGGCCCACTCGTGGCCGTTAACGCACAGCTTGGCGGTGTACGGGAAGTAGGAGCAGAACTTCAGGAAGAACGGGCCGAAGTCGGCGTCGACCGCGTAGACGTAGAACTGGTTGACCACCCCGGTGGTCTTCACGATCCACGGATACGCCACCCCGGTGGCGTCGCGGCGGCGTTCGGTGCCGAACACCACCGTCTTCTCCTGCGCCCGGGCGACGAACAACACCCCCTCCTCGCCGGTGAACCGGGCCAGGTGCTCGCCCATCACGTCGTCCTTGCGTTGTCCCTTGGCGAAGTCCACCCAGGGCACCCGCTGGTCGCGGGCGAAGCGACGCATCGCCGTACTGAACGCGTCGGTGATCTTTCCCAGCGGCGCCGTCGAGGCGATCGGCAACCCGAGCTGCCGCTGGACGTACCCGAGCAGCCCACCGGGGTGCTGCAGCTGCGGCACGTAGACATTGCAGTACAGCCGGTCGATGCACTCCACCTCGAACACCACATGATCGGTGAGAACATCGGCGACGGTGCGCGGTAGCGTCATGCTGGGCTCCGGTCAGACGGACGGCTAACGCAGCCAACCACCGCCCACGAGCGGCCCATCACCGGTCCCTGCAAGGGACACGGTCTACCGCCCGACCGGAGCCCGCCGACCAGCCCGACCACGACATGCCTCGTCGGGCTGGGGCGGAGCCCCGTTAGTACTACAGGGCTAGATCACAAGTACCTGCAGCTGTAGGTGACGGCGGGTGTGAGCACGGCGTGCGTCGGCTTGGTGGTGGCGGCGCCAGTTTGACCATCGCAGGCCGTCGGCGACGGCGTGTTCGTCGTTTCGGTTCAGGTGGAGGAGCCGGCGGATTTCGGCGAGCGACGGTGGGATCAGGCGTCGTCGCCGTACTGGTGCGGGTTTCTGGTGCTCAGGTTCGTTACGGGGTCGAGATTTGGCCACTTTTTCTGGCTTTGGATGCGGTGACCGCGAGGAAGGTGTGGGCGAGGATGGCTAAGGCGATGTGGCGGTGCCACGCGTTCCAGGTGCGGACCTGGTAGTTGTCGAGTCCGACCTCGTTCTTGCCGGCACCGAAGGACTCTTCGATTGGCCAGCGTGCGCCGGCCACGCGGACGAGTTCACCAAACTCTGATTTGTTCGGGTGGTAGCACCGGTAGAACGCGAGTTCTTGATTGTCGATGGCGCGGCGGATGAGGTATTGGTGATCGGGTTCGGCCGAGCCGACCAGCGCCCAGTCGTAGACCCGGTAACCTTTTGATCCGATACCGCAGGCGCGGCGTTGCCAGGCGCTCGGCGGCAACCGGCGGGCGTAGCCGTCGATCTCGCGGGCTGTGCCGGCGGTATCGAGAAACGCCGTGTTCTTCGGTATCGCCATCCCGTACGGCAGCCGCTCGCTTTCCAGGAAGTCGCACAGGCCGGGATTCTGGCCGAACTCCTCGTCGGCGGTGAACCAGGCGAACGGGACCCCTGCGGCGAGCGCGCCCTCGATCATCTCACGGACCTGCTGCGGCCTGGTCTCGAACGTCACCCCGGCCGGCACGCCGGCCTCGGCGCACCGGTCGGGGTCGGCCATCCACGACTGCTCCGGCAGATACAGTCGATGATCAATAAGCACCCGGTCCCGACGAGGGGTCACATACGCCAAGAACGTCGCGATCTGACAGTTGTCGATCCGCCCCAGGGTTCCCGAGTACCGCCGCTGCACGCCGACCGACTTCTTACCCTTCTTCGCGAATCCCGTCGGATCGGCAACCAGGATCGCCCCCGGGTCGGCCAAGTTCTCCATCGCATACTCCCGGTTGACCGCCAGCAGCGCATCGGCGTCCCACGGCGAGAGATTCAACAGCCGCTGCAGCGCCTTCGGCTCCGGCTCCCCGACATACTCGGCGATCGTCCACCCGTTCTTGCGGGCCAGCGGCGATAACAGCCCCCGCAAGTACTGCTCACCATGCCGCTTCGACTCGGTACGGTAAAACAGCGGCGCCATCCGCGCCATCACGGCGTCCAGCTCGCGTTCCCACTCGCCCAGATCCGCGGACTCCACAGCGCCATCGTACGCAATACCCGGCGTGCCCGCCGCTGCCGTATCCACACAAGTAATTGTCGGCCGATCGATCGGAGTTTCCCACCGACACGCCGTCTGCATCTCGAAAAAAACCGGGGACCGCCCTTAATTCGGCGGCGCAAACACCCACCCAGTGGGTTCGCAACTCCGATTCGGTGCAAGTAGACAGACCGATTACCCGACCGCCGGTGACGGAGGACTTTCCTCAAGGGATCGCTGACCGTCACGAGCGGCACGATCTAGCCCTGTAGTACTAGGGGTAGGGGCCCCGCAGTGGACGACCTGGACGTGGGGACTACTGGTCGCGCGCAGCCCGGGTGCCTTGGTCGATCTGCCGGCGGAGGCCGCCGAGGACGATGTTGAGGCCTTCATCGAGCTCTTCTGCGCCGTCGTAGGTGGCCAGTTCGGCGGCGAGTGAGCGAAGTCGCGGGAACTCCCGTGGGGGTAGGTGGTGCAGCCCGAGCCGGAGGAGATCGTCGGTCTCGTCGGGGTTGTGCACCCGTTCCTGTAGTTCGTTGAGCACGTGGCCGTGCAGGAACCCGATGTAGAGGCGGTAGGCGTGCAAGGCTGCGCGGGGCGGGAATCCGGCGCCGACGAGCAGCTCGAGCAGGGCCTCCAAGGGGCGCAGGGTGCCCAGGGGGCGCAGCGCCAGCGGTGTGGCGAGTGGTCGGGTGACCAGCAGGGGTACGATGTGCGGGTGGGCCAGCGTGAGGCGGCGGAAGGCGTGGCCGAACCGGCGGAGCACGTTCTGCCAGTCGCCACCGGGGAGGGGCGGGACCTCGAGCTCGGCGAGCACCAGCTCGACGACGCCGTCGAGCAGCTCGTCCTTGCTGGCCGCGAACCGGTACAGCCGCATCGGGTCGCGGTCCAGCGC
>JBKPNA010000456.1:0-4656 GCA_046765695.1 Actinomycetota bacterium
CATCCGCTGATCGTGTTCTTCGTGCTCGCGTACGCCCTGACCTGGGGGGTGTGGATACCTCGTGCCCTCGGTGTCCAGGTCGGCGTCGTCGGCCAGCTGTGGACATGGATACCCGCCGTGGCCGCATTCGTCGCAGCGGCCCTGACCGGCGGACGAGCGGCGGTCCGTGACCTTGGCCAGCGTGTAGTGCGCTGGCGCGTGGGCTGGCTCTGGTACCTGGTGGTGCTGATCGGGCCCACCGCGTTCTCGCTGACAGTCGCCGGCGTCTACGTCCTGCTGGGCGGCTCCTGGTCGGCTGGCTGGGCCTCACCATTCACGACCTCGGTGCCATCGGTCGTCCTGTTCCTCGTCTTGCTGACGCTGACCGACGGGCTGGGTGAGGAACCGGGCTGGCGAGGCTTCGCGCTGCCACGACTGCTGGGACGTACCACCGCCCTGGCGGCGAGCCTGGTGATCGGCGTGCTCTGGGCGGGCTGGCACTTGCCGCTGCTCTGGACCGATGGCAGCTCCATGTACGGCGGACCCGTCTGGCTGATGTTCCTCGATCTGCCTGCGAAGTCCGTGCTCTTCACCTGGATCTTTCTCCGCACCCGCGGCAGCGTCCTCATTGCCGCCCTCTTCCATGGCACGACCAACCTGTTCACGATCTCACCATGGCCAGATATGACAGGCGACCTGGCTGTTCCCTTGCTTGCCGCCGCGGCCAAGTGGCTCCTCGTCGTCGTGCTGGTCGCCCTGGCCGGACCACAGCTCACCCGGAGACCCGACCCCGAAGCCTTCGACCGTCCTCCCCTGCAGCCAGCCAGCCGCTGATGGCCGCGATCTCGTCGCGCACCTCCTGGAGCTGGCGTGCCACCTGCGCTGGCGCGGTACCGCCCCGGCCATCCCGGCTGGCGATCGAGCCTTCGACGGTCAGCACCGACAGCACGTGAGGATCCAGCTTCGGTGAGATCTCGCGCAGTTGCGCCGCGTCGAGCTCCGAGAGCTGCAGCCCGTGGGACTCGCAGTAGCGCACCGCCGAGCCCGCGATCTCGTGCGCCTCTGCAAACGGCACCCGCTGCCGGACCAGCCAGTCGGCCAGGTCGGTGGCCAGCGAGAAACCCGCCGAGGCCAGCCGCTCCAGCCGCTCCGGATCGAACGTCAGGGTACGGACCAGACCGGCAACCGCCGGCAGCAGCAGCACCAGCTGGTCGATCGAGTCGAAGACCGGTTCCTTGTCCTCTTGCAGGTCGCGGTTGTAGGCCAGCGGCAGTCCCTTCAGCGTGGCCAGCAGGCCGGCGAGGTTGCCGATCAGCCGCCCGGCCTTGCCGCGGGCCAGTTCGGCGACGTCGGGGTTCTTCTTCTGCGGCATGATGCTGGACCCGGTCGACCACTCGTCGGCGAGCCTGGCGAAGCCGAACTCCTGGGTCACCCAGAGAATGACGTCCTCGCTCAGCCGGGACAGATCGACTCCGATCTGTGCCAGCACATACGCCGCCTCGGCCACCACGTCGCGTGCCGCGGTGCCGTCGATCGAGTTCGCCACGCTGCCGGCAAAGCCCAGCTGCTCGGCCACGTACGCCGGATCGAGCCCGAGCGACGTGCCGGCGAGCGCCGCAGAACCGTACGGGCTCATGGCCAGCCGGCCGTCCACGTTCCGGATCCGCTCGGCATTCCGGAGCAGCGGCCAGGCGTGGGCCAGCAGAGAGTGCGACAACAGCACCGGCTGGGCATGCTGCAGGTGGGTGCGCCCGGGCATCGCCACGCCGAGGTGGGCGTGAGCCTGCTCGCAGAGCGCCTCGACGACGTCCTGTAGGCCAGCCGCCACCGCCCGCAGGGCGTCGCGCAGGTACATCCGGATGAGGGTGGCGATCTGGTCGTTGCGGGACCGGCCCGCCCGGAGCCGGCCACCCAGGTCGGCTCCCACGATCTCCACCAATCGCCGTTCCAGCGCGCCGTGCACGTCCTCGTCGGTCTCGGCCGGAGCGAACGCCCCGGCGCGGACCTCTCCGTCGAGCCGGTCGAGGCCCTCCAGCATTCCGGTCAGCTCGGCATCGGTGAGCAATCCGGCTCGATGGAGGGCACGGGCATGCGCCCGGGACCCGGCGATGTCGTACGAGGCCAGCCGCCAGTCGAACTGGGTGGAGCGGCTGAGCGCTGCCATCGCCTCCGCCGGGCCATCCTGGAACCGGCCGCCCCACAGCCGACCGCCGTGCTGGGAGGACTCCACTAGACCAGGCTGGCGTCCCGTCGCGCCGCGAGCTTGCTCGACATGCCGTAGATCTCGATGAAGCCCCGGGACTGGGACTGGTCGAACGTGTCTTCGGCGTCGTAGGTGGCCAGGTTGAAGTCGTACAGGCTGACGTCGCTCTTCCGTCCGGTGACGGTGGCCTTTCCGGCGTGCAACACCATCCGGATGTCGCCGCTGACCGCCCGCTGCGCCTCGTCGATGAAGACGTCGAGCGCGCGCTTAAGCGGTGAGTACCACTGGCCGTCGTAGACCAGTTCGCCCCAACGCTGGTCGACTCCGCGCTTGTACCGGGAGAGCTCCCGCTCGATGGTCACGTTCTCCAGCTCCATGTGGGCGGTGATCAGCGCGATCGCTCCGGGCGCCTCGTACACCTCGCGGCTCTTGATGCCGACCAGCCGATCCTCGACCATGTCGAGCCGGCCTACGCCCTGCGCACCGGCGCGCTCGTTCAGCAGCTGGATGGCTTGCAGCATGGACACCTTCTCGCCGTCGATTGCGATGGGCACCCCCGCCTCGAAGGTGATCGTCACCTCGTCGGGCGTACGCGGCACAGTCGGATCGGAAGTGTAGGCGTATACCTCCTCGATCGGCGCGTTCCAGATGTCCTCGAGGAATCCGGTCTCCACGGCGCGACCCCAGACGTTCTGGTCGATGGAGAACGGCGAGGACTTGCTCGCCTCGATCGGCAGGCCCTTCTCCCCGGCGTAGGCGATGGCCTTCTCCCGGCTCCAGGCGTAGTCGCGGACCGGCGCGATCACCTTCAAGTGCGGTGCGAGGTTGGCGATACCGACCTCGAAGCGCACCTGGTCGTTGCCCTTGCCGGTGCAGCCGTGAGAGACCACGCTGGCCCCGTACGTCTTGGCAGCCGCCGCCAGGTGCCGCACGATCAACGGCCGGGACAGCGCGCTGACCAGCGGATACCGGTCCATGTACAAGGCGTTGGCCCGTAGCGCGGGCAGGCAGAAGTCCTCGGCGAACTCGTCGCGGGCGTCGATCACGACCGCCTCGACGGCGCCGCAGGCCAGTGCCCGCCGGCGGACGACCTCCATATCCTCTCCGCCCTGGCCGACGTCGACGGCGACGGCCACCACTTCTTTCCCGGTCTCCTCGGCCAGCCAGCCGATGCAGACGGAGGTGTCCAGCCCGCCGGAGTAGGCAAGCACAATGCGATCGGTCACGATTCATCCTTCACAGGTTGTGGTTTTCCAGTACGGCTCATGCTGAGCAGACGGTCCGCCGTTGCGGCGCCGCCATCGGGTCGGCGGGTGATCACCAGGACGGTGTCGTCCCCCGCGATGGTGCCGAGGATGTCGGAGGCAGCGACCCGGTCGATCGCCGAGGCGAAGTACTGCGCTGCGCCGGGTGGGGTGCGCAGCACGACCAGGTTCGCCGACGCCTCGGCCGAGACGAGCACCTCGTGACAGATCCGGGCCAGCCGGTGCTCGAAGGTCGCGAACTCCCCCAGCTGCGGCGTGCGGTCGCCGCCGTCGCCCGGCACCGCGTAGACGAGGTGGCCATCCGAACCGCGGACCCGCAGGGCGCCGATCTCGTCCAGGTCCCGGGACAGGGTGCCCTGGGTGACCGGGAACCCCTCGGCGGCCAGCAGCTCGGCCAGCTCGGTCTGAGAGCGGATCTCCCGGGTCTGCAACAGGGAGATGATCTTGCCGTGCCGGGCCGCCTTGGTCACCGGGGCACGAGTAGTGGCGGTCATCCGAGGCTCTCCGAGCTCACCTTATTGCTCCTTGTGGATGTGGCATGGCCGAGCAGGAAGGCAAGCAGCGCCTTCTGCACATGGCGGCGGTTCTCCGCCTGGTCCCAGATGACCGACTGAGATCCGTCGAGCACGGCCGCCTCGACCTCCCGGTCCCGGTAGGCCGGCAGGCAGTGCAGCACGATCGCCTCCGGGTCGGCCGTCTCCAGCAGCTCAGCGGTTACCGCGTACGGACTGAGGATCCGCGCCCGGTCGTGGCCGTCGGTTTCGGTGCCCATGGAGACCCAGGTGTCGGTGGCCACCACGTCGGCGCCTGCCACGGCCTCACGGGGCGAGTCTGTGACCTGCACGCTGCCGCCGGACGCGCTTGCCAGGGTTTCGGCCCGGGTCAGGACGGCGGGGTCCGGCTGGAAGTCGCGGGGCGCTCCGATGCGGACGTGCAGGCCGGCGAGGGCGCCGCCCAAGAGGTAGGAGTGGGCCATGTTGTTCGCGCCGTCGCCCAGATACGTGAAGGTCAATCCGGCCAGCGCGCCCTTGTGTTCCCGGATCGTCTGCAGGTCGGCGAGTACCTGACAGGGGTGCAGCTGATCGGTCAACGCGTTGATCACCGGCACTCCGGCGTACGCGGCCAGCTCCGCTATCCGGGACTGAGCGAAGGTACGCCACACCACAGCCGCGCACTGCCGGCCGAGGACTCTGGCGGTGTCCGCGATCG
>JBKPNA010000457.1:0-5308 GCA_046765695.1 Actinomycetota bacterium
AAGATACACACTGCGCCGCAGCCAGGGCGAATCGGAAAGTGGATCTGACGAGTACGCGGTGCTGGTTGGTTGGAACCGACTTCATCGCCCCTTCTGACAACTCCACGCTGCACCCTTTCGCTGTCCTTGCACCGTCTGCAGCGGGTGCAGCGTCGACCAAAAGGGTGCAGGGTGAAGTCAGCCGGTCCCGTACGGGGTCAGCAGCTGGTCGACGGGCGCGTAGTCGTCGGTCAGCACCTTCGCGTCGCCGATCCAGCTTTTCAGCTCCGGGCCGGTGATCACGCCCCAGTCGGGCTCCCGCTCGGCCAGCCGTCCCGCGATGGCCGCGACGTCGAGAGGCCTGTTTGACGCGACGACCACCAGATTGCCGCCTCCCGTCCGGGACAAGGTGTCCTTCTTCGCGGCGAGGGCGACATAGCCGAACACCTCGGTCAGCGTCCTGACTTCGGCCCGCGCGAATGCGAGCGGCCCGCGATCGATCACGTTGACGGTGTACGTCCCGTCCTGGGTCAGCACTCGCTTGATCTGCTCGGCCGCCTCGTAAGTGGTCAGGTGCCAGGGCACGCTGATCCCGCCGAACGCGTCGCCGATCACCAGGTCACGACTGTGCTCGGGCAGCCGACCGAGACCCAGCCGCCCGTCCTCCACCCGGACCTGGATGCCGCTCCCCAATTGCAACCCCAGCCGCTCTTTGTCGATCCTGATCACCCCAGGGTCAATCTCCGATACCAGGCTGCTGGTGCCCGGGCGTACCTGCGCCAGGTAGCGGGGCAAGGTGAGCGCGCCCGCCCCCAGGTGGTATGCCCCTAGCGGCTGCCCGTCCGGGTAGGCCACGTCGATGACTGAGGCCATCGCTCTCGCATAGGCGAACCTCAGATACGTCGGGTCCTGAAGATCGACGTAGGAGTGCGGAGCGCCGTCGAGCAGCAGCACCCGGCCGCTGGGCCGCGCCGGATCGGCGCTCACGACAGCGCAGTGGTAGATGGTCTCGGCGTCGCAGCCGCCAGGCGCGACAGCCACCCCGGTACCGCCGACGATGATCGCCAACGCGGTCACCGCCGCCGGCCAGCGGCGCCAGGCGCCGATCTGCAGCACGGCCGCGACGGCAACCAGGCCGATGCCGAGGCCGAGCATGATCGTACTGATCGGCGCCCGGGAGATCAGCACGAAACCGGTCAGCACCGTGCCGGCGATCGCGCCGGCGGTCCCGATACCAGACAGCCGGCCGACGATCGTCCCGGTCTCGTGGAGGCTTGTCAGCCGGAGCTTGGTGACCATCGGGGTGACGGCAGCCAGCATGGTGCTGGGCAGCACCGTGGTCGTCACTGCGGCCAGGGGCAGCAGCATCGCGGTGTCGACGGCCGCCGCGGTACGAATTGCGGCTGGAGTGACGGCGACCACCACACCGGAGAAACCGAACAGCGGCCCGAGGACGAGTCGAGGGGGGACCCTGTCGGCCATCCGGCCTCCGGCCCATGCGCCCATCGCTATAGCCGCCAGCGCCAGGCCGATGACCATGGTGCTGGTCTCCAGCGTGAGACCGAAATAGGGGGCCAGCAGGCGCAGCATCACCACCTCGATGACCAGCACGCTGGCCGAGGAGAAGAACACCAGTCCCGCGGCGGCGTACCGGTCCAGACTGGCAGGCCGGTTTGCGTCGACGATCTCGGTCTGCTGTGACGTCACCTGTGGATCATGGCACCGCACCGCGATCGAGCCGGTCACGTCTGCCGCCTCAAGATGGCAAACAGGTGTCGAAAAGGCAGTCGCAGCACTCGTTTGCCATCTTGAGGCGCCGAGCGTGGTTGCCTACTGAGCGAGCAGCTCCTGGTTGAGCTCCGCCGTCAGCGACTCGCTGAGCTCAGGACGTCCGTGGAACTGCGCGGGTGTCGTCTGGAACAAGGCAACGGACCATTCGCCACGGGTCCGGCATCCGACCATCGTCTGCACGGAGTTCTGCGGTGGCATGATCTCCGACCCGCCGGACGGCACCATTCCGGCCACGGCGTGCAGCACCACCGTGTCCGCGCCGAGCGGGTTGACGGAACGGATCTTGGTCACATAGCGCGCCACCTGGTGGTCGGCGAAGATCCGGCCAAGTTCGCCGACTGCCTCCTCGCGGCCGATCATCTGGCTTCCGTCGAAGCCGATGATCAGCGCGTTCTCCAGCAGCGTCGCACCCATGGCATCCGCGTCGGACGCGTTCCAACCGTCGATGAGCCGGCGGTAGAGCGCAGTCGCTGCCGAAACGGCTGGAGCCTCGGACATGGCTCTCAGTGTGTCAGGCGACCCGACGCCCCGGGTCCTCGGACTGCGGGCGGCTGATGGCGGCCACCACCACGCCTTGCACTCGCTCCTTCGCACTTCGCAGCCGGGTCAGCGTGGGTGGCTCGATCCGCAGGTCGACCACCCAGTGCGGAGTGGCTCCGAACGAGTTCTTGTACGACTGCAACGTGGCCACCCCGCCGGACTGGCCGAGATCGAAGTAGTGGCAGCCGGAGCGGCAGGCGTCGGCCACGCAGCTGACCTGGGTCAGAATGTTCGCCGCCACCGGTGCCGCCAGTTCCTTGATGCTGTAGCTCCGCCAGCCGATGGCGTGCTGACCGTGGACCAGGCTGATCGCGGTGGCGACCGGCTGCCCACGATGCCACGCGACGAACACCCGGCACTCCTCGCGCAGTCGGGCCGCGACGGTCTCGAACTTCTTCAGCGGTTCCTGCTGCAGGGCCATCCGGCGAGCCACCATCGGCGGCAGCCCGGACTTGGGCACCCAGCGATCGACCCAGGCACGGTAGATCTGGTGAAAGACAGGCACCAACCGCCCGGTGGTGTCCACCTCGACCTCCACCCCGGCTCGTTCCGCCCTACGCAGGTGGTAGCGGAAACTGCGCGAGAACTGGCGTGCCCGAAGCTCCTCGAACCCAGGGCTGATGTCGAGCACCTCGACCCGCCGCGGCACCTCGACCACTCCCGGCATCAGGCCCGCCGACCACTGGGCGGCAGTGTGGTGAGCGGCACCAATCCGGATACTCAGCGCCTGGCCGCGCAGGTCGTCGATGACCATTCGCACATCACGGGCGAGCAGCCCGCCGGTGGCCAGCATGCCGCCGTGGCCGTAACCGCCGGGGTAGGCCGCGGCCAGCCGTACGCCGGGGACGAAGGGCTGGCGAACCAGGGGCAGCAACAGCCGCCGACCATCCTCCAAGCAGTACAGGCGGCTGTCGTCGCGTCCTCCGGTCGCGGCGAGGACCGCGTCGAAGTAGGCAGGCGTCTGCAGAGCCGTGGCGCCCGGATCGGAGCGCAGCACGGCCTGCCAGACGTCGCGAGGGACGGGACTGGTCATCTCGGTGACCATGGGAGACATTGTGGAGCCAGGGGTGGGTTTCATTGCGATGGCGCCCGAAGCGAGCAACACGCACTTGCCTCCTCTGTGCGGTTCGACGGGAGGCTCGAGCAACAATGCGTCCGCCCCCGGACGAGACTCTTCGGCACGCCAACCTGTGTGATCTCTGTGAGCCACTGTGCGGCCATGCAGGATTCGGAGCCGTATCGCTGCCGGATTGCGGTCATTGACGGAGCATCATGCGTGGCTTTGTGCGGAGGGACGGCGGCAGGAAGTGGTCTGATCCGGCTCCATACGTGGCGTTGTGCGGAGAAACGGAGGCTGAGAGTGGGTCGATCCCCCACGCTACTATTCGTAGCCGAGCACCTGGGCACGCTTGGCTGCCCAGCGAAAGGCCGACTCCACGCCGTCCCGCAGGGACGAACACGCGGTCCAGCCCAGCAGGTCACGGGCCCTGCGGACGTTGGCATATGCGCCGGTGGCGTCACCTGGCCGACGCGGCCCCTCGCGGACCGGTACCGGCCGGCCGAGGACGCTTTCCACGACGCTGATCAGCTCTCGTACCGTGACTCCCTGCCCGGTGCCGAGGTTGATGATCACACTCGGCTGGCCGACTGCCGCGAGCACATCATCGAACTGCTCGACAGCGCAGACATGAGCCAGGGCCAGGTCCCAGACGTGGATGTAGTCCCGCAGGCCGGTGCCGTCACGCGTCGGGTAGTTCGTGCCGGTGATCTCGAAGGCGTCCCGCCGCCCCTGCGCCGCAAGCACCAGCTGTCCCAACACGTGTGACGGCTCCCGGCCGTGGATTCCGTGCCGCAGGTCCGGGTCGGCGCCGATCGGGTTGAAGTAGCGCAGGATCAACGCCCGAAGTGGGGTTGCCACAGCCAGGTCCTGCAGCACCATCTCCATCATCCGTTTGGTTCGCGCGTACGGGGAGCCCGGCTCAGTCGGCGAGTCCTCGTAAACCTCCAGACCGGGCACCTCGGCATACACCGACGCCGAGGAGGAGAACACCACGCGCGGCTTCTCGAGCCGCTGCAGTTGGTCGAACAGCTCCAAGGACTTGGCCACGTTGTCGCGGTAGTACTGGTACGGCCGCGCCACCGACTCGCCCACCACCACCCGCGCCGCCATGTGAACGGTGCACGCCAGGTCAGGATGGTCCGCGACGATCCGGGTGAGCAGGGCGCGGTCGGCAATGTCACCCCGGTAGAAGATGCGGTCCCGGACGTACGCCGCCGGACCGCTGACCAGGGAGTCAAGAACGACCGGGGTATGGCCCGCCTGCTCGAGCGCTGTTGCGGTGACCGAGCCGATATAGCCCGCGCCACCTGTCACCAAGACCTTCATGGCAGCAAACCGTAGTCGAGGTGAATTTCTTCGCTCACCTGCGGCACCAACGCAATTTGGCTACCATAGGTATGAAAATCACACAGCTTGAGTTCCAGGGGATTCGGTCAATCCAGGTTTTGGGGGGCCTACTCCGAACTTCCTTACTAGTCGCGTCCAAGCGACGTCATGCATCGGGGGGCATGTATGAGCGTGATTCAGCTGACCGCTGAGTCAGAAAATAGCGGCAAAGAACGCCGGCCGCTGGTTGCCATGCCCACGGCCAGAGCCGGGCAGGTCTCCGCAAGCCTGATCATCCAAAGCCTGAACGAGGGCGCGAAGCTCGGCCACGTGGTGCCGGCCTTGCCGGACATGGCCGACGAGTCGATGACCGTGGAGTGCTGCTGCTCCACCGTGAGCGCGGCGTAACCACGAGGCCGAAGATGGAGCGACTGTCCGGCCGAACCGCCGATATGTCTGCGGAATGTGCGTATGCGCGGTGGGAGCTGCCCATCGGCGCGCTGCGATTGCTCAGGATCCGGTGGACCCGGCCCGCCGGCCCCCCGTGTGAGGCCAGGTCCACCCTGAGGACCCTTTCTATCGATGCCATCGCCGGGCCGGTGCTAGCCCTGG
>JBKPNA010000458.1:0-8498 GCA_046765695.1 Actinomycetota bacterium
GTCGACTGGGACATCGAAGGATGACAATAGGACAGCACCGAGCGATCGGTTGGTGAGTGGAGGCCGAGTGACCTTCTGGGAGTTCTTCTGGTTGTTGGTGTGGGGCTTCTTTTTCATGATGTATCTGATGGTCCTGTTCCAGATCGCCAGGGATCTGTTCCGAGACAGTGACCTGAATGGCTGGGCTAAGGCGCTGTGGATCATTGCTTTGATTTGCGCGCCGTTCCTGAGCGCGATCATCTACCTGATTGCTCGGGGCAAGGGCATGGCGGAGCGCCAGACCCGCGACATGGCGGACGCTCGCGCCGCAACAGACGAGTACATCCGGTCCGTCTCCGGCCGGAGCGTGCCGACCGAAGAGATTGCCTCTGCGAAGCAGCTTCTAGACTCGGGGACCATTACTCAGGCCGAGTTCGACCGCCTGAAACAGAAGGCTTTGGCGTGAACACGAACTCTTCACGCCTGGGAAGGGAGTGCCGCCGCAATGAGCCGAATTTCAAGGTCACGTAAGAAGCGTCTCGACCTCCTGCGACCGCCCCAATCAGCAAACAGCGCCGACATGTGGAGCACCGCTCTGACTGTCGATCCCGAGGCGCAGCTTCGGGAAGTTGCCGAGCTGGTGGAGCAGGGACTCGTATCCGCGACCGAGTTCGACTCTCAGCGACGCAAGATCTCAGATTTCTGACTCCAGCGCTGCGGCCGCGCTATGCCTTGACTGACGGCAGCCGCCTCAGCTCTCGAGCTGCAGCCCAGCTTCCGATAGATCACCTTCAGGTGGAACTTGAGCGTGTTCATCGAGATGAACAGCTCGTCGGCAATTTCCCTCAGGGTGAGTCGGCTGGGCAGCAGTCGGAGAACTTCATGCTCTCGATCCGTCAGTGTCTCGATCAGGCCGAGAGACTCCAGGCGCTCAGCGCCTGCGGCCGACGCGGCGCGTCGAACCCGATCCAGCCACGCCGTGGGCACCCGCCACGCGGCCAGCTCGACTAGTCTCACGGTCTCCGCTCCTTCGGCGGCGACCGTCTGCACCAAACCGCACACCGAGGCCAACTCGGCCGCAGCCGCTGCCTGCGCGACCGACTCGTCATGACTCTTGAGTGCTCGGGACCGCACCAGGCTCCGAATGACCTCGTGGCGTGGACACCTGGCAGCTGCCTTGTCGATGTACTCAAGCGCACCGGAGCGGTTGCTCAGGGCCAGTTGAATGCGGGCACGGCCTATCGGGCCCCAGAACGAATCATCGACCGTGACCGACCAGCGACGCGCCTGGTCGACATCACGAGCTGCCAGCGCGACTACGGTACCCACCCGACCGAGCCAGGTTCGGGATCCAGGACCTCCAAAGTCGGACTCCACCAGCTCGGCCGCGCGGGTGAAAGCGGCCTGCGCCCTCCGCACGTCGCCCTCATCAAGATGCATCTGAGCAAGTTCCAGGTCGGCCAGCAGGCTTCCGTACCCGGCCGGTCCCGGGGCGAGCGCGCCCACAGCGACGAGCTCCGACTGCGCGCGGGAGCGGTCCCCCAGCTCCCGGTGCGCGATCGCCTCGGCCGCGTCCAGCTCCAGCTGAAGGACGCTCATACTCGTTGCCTTGGCCGCCTCACGGACCCCGGCGACAATCCGAAGCGCGTCCACCGGATGCCCGGCGAGTGACTCGCCCAGCGCACGGGTTCCTTCGAATGCCAAACGGCGTTCGGGATCGCTGCTCACCTCATGCTGCAGTGTCCGGATCTCATCCGATGCTTGCCAGCGCTCGGACAGCGCGATGTCCCTGGCGACCATGTTCCAGCTGAAGCGGCCCAGCGGATCCGCCGACCAGTCGCCGCCTTGCTCCCGCAACACTCGGCGCGCGAGGTCACCGCCTCGCGACCAGTCGCCTTGCACCGTCGCAGCAATCGATTGGAGAACGGTCAACCGGCCGCGAACCGTCGAGGTGAGGTCAGGGACTTGCCGCGCCCAGGTGCTCGCCCGATCAACCGCCTGCAGGAAAACCTGCCGGCTCACCAGCAGGTTCGACCAGGCAAATTCCAGCGCCGCGTCAAGGTCGTCGCCCGCGACCGTAGCGGGAAGTGCCGCGATCATTCGCGCGATCGTTGCTTCGCGGCCCGAGTCGTAAAGCGCCGTGGCCTTCGCCGCGAGGAGTCGCAGTGCATCGCGAGGTTTGTCCGCTGTGATCCACTGGTCCAGCGCCAGCGCAATCTCACCAGCCTCCTCGAGCCAGCGAGCAGCGCGCATGTGCATCTCGGCCGCGTGACTCGGCGAACGGCGGACAAGCTCAGCGCTGAGTCTTTCCCGCACCAAGTTGTGCATCTCGTACCAGTCACTCGAGCCGAGCCGGGTCAGGAAGAGTCCCCGGGACTCGGCCTCCGAGAGGAGCACTCGAGCATCGGATACGCCGGACAGGCACGTCGTAAGGTCCGGGTTGACCCGCTCCACAACCGAAATGTCGAGGAGCGCGTCGACCAGCTCGGAACTCTCGGCGGCGAACACTTCTCGCCACACGTAATCGGAGACGAACAGGCTCTCCCGGTCCTCTGGTCGCTCATCCCGCCTGGAACGGGTCGACCGAGCGGCGAGCGCGGCGAGCTGGATGCCTGCCGCCCAACCGTCAGCTCGGGCGATTATCGCCTGGATGCTGTCCTCATCGAGTGACGGGGCACAGATGCGGAGCATCTCGCCGGCTTCGTCGTCGAGGAACCTGAGGTCGGCGTAGCCCAACTCGCCGAGTTCGCCCCGCGCGCGCATCCGGGCAAGCGGTAGAAACGGCGTACGCCGCGCCATGAGCACAACATGAAGCCAGATGGGAAGGTGTTGCACGAAGACGGCGAGCGATGACACGGCCTCGGTGTTGTCATCGATGAGGTGGGCGTTGTCGATCACCAGCGTCGAGGGTGGCCCATCGATTGCCTCGAGATCGTCCAGCAACCCTGCGACCGCCTCGTCGACGGAACCCGGGCGTTGCAGCGTGAGAGCGTGCGGCAGGCCGCTATTGATCAGTCCCTCGATTGCCGCCAGCACACCGGTCCAGAAGTGGGTAGCGTCGCGGTCGCTTTCGTCGAGCGACAACCACGCGGTGGGCGACCTCGACGAAGCCGCCCAGGTTGCCACGAGCGACGTCTTCCCGGTCCCAGCGGGGGAGACGACGAGGGTGAGCGGCATGGACGTGCATAGCTCCAGCTGATCGATCAGCGCGGTACGACGAAGCAGCTGGCGGGTGCTGGGCGAACGCAGCTTCGATCGAAAGACGTGGGAACCGGAGATCTCACGCCATGGCCCGCTGACGGTGCCCGTCACACTGCCCCCTTCTGTTTAAAGGGCAATACCAGCAGCTTAGGCCAACTTTGCCGGTGCCATCGGGTATGAGGAGTTGACCTGCAGATGAACCTATCGTTACAGCGAAGATTTGACGGCCTGGGGTGGCTTTCTCGATCGCACGTGCGCTGGTCGGAGTTGACGATCTCAAGCACCGCAGCGACGCCTGACGGACCAGTTGCACCACCCTGCTGTGGGTGGTGCGGACCACCGCACGGCACACTAACGTCGTGACCTCGCCGGGAGATACGTGAGCTGATCTCGTTGGGCGCAGGTGAAGTCGTGCGCTTGTTCGACGGAGAAGGCGCCGTCTGAAGATCGGGCGTGACGTGATCGCGCTCTAGTTGACTGGAGGAACCATGGCTGGAACCGGCTCGATGTCAACTGCGGAGCACGCCCGCCTGGCGGAGGCCACAGGGAGGGCCGAGGACGACCTGTTCAACGCGAATCCCTGGTACGAGTGGGGTCCGTACTTGTCCGAGCGCGCGTGGGGAACGGTGCGCGAAGACTACAGCGACAACGGTGACGCCTGGAACTACTTCCCTCACGATCACGCTCGGTCCCGTGCCTATCGGTGGAACGAGGACGGGATGGCTGGTCTGTCGGACATCCGTCACGAGCTCTGCCTCTCGGTCGCCCTCTGGAACGGAGCGGATCCCATCCTCAAGGAGCGCATGTTCGGGCTGACCGGTCCACAGGGCAACCATGGCGAGGACGTCAAGGATTACTGGTGGTACCTGGACGGACTGCCGAGCCACGCCTGGCTGCGCTGGCGGTACCACTACCCGCAGGCAGCATTTCCGTACCAGCGACTTCTCGATGAGAACGCGCGCCGTTCCCGGGAGGACCCCGAGTTCGAGTTGCTGGACACCGGTGTCTTCGACCAGGACAGGTACTGGGTCGTGGAGGTCACCTACGCGAAGGTATCGCCGACCGAAGTGCTCGCCAGGATCACAGTCGAGAACAGGGCCTCAGAGGCGGCGGACCTGTCGGTGCTTCCCACGGTCTGGTTCCGCAACAATTGGCGGTTCGCCGGCGGCGACGCCCCAGAGCTGCGCCAGGACGGGAGCAGCATTCTCGTGGACCACGTCAGGCTCGCGGGCTATCGGCTCCTTGCCGGACCGGGACCCGACGGCAGGCAGCCCCAAGCGTTGTTCTGTGACAATGAGACGAACACCGCTCGGCTGTTCGGGGCAGCGCCGATCACGGCTTATCCCAAGGACGGGATCAACGACCACATCATCAGCGGTGCCGACACGGTGAACCCGGCACAGCGTGGTACGAAGGCGGCTTGGTGGTACCGGATGTCGGTGCCGGCGCACGGCAAGGCCGAACTGCGTCTTCGGCTCCATCGCCCCGACCCGGGTCATGACTCGGAGCGAGACGAGCCGTTCGGTACTTCCTTCGACGAGGTCATGGCCGCTCGAGAACGTGACGCCGACGAGTTCTACACAGCGTTGACACGGGGCGAACTGGACACGGACAGGATGCGCGTGCTACGGCAGTCCTGCGCCGGCCTGATCTGGAGCAAGCAGATCTACCCGTACGCGGTGGGCAGGTGGTTGGACGGCGACCCAGGCCAACCTGCTCCGCCGCCAGGGCATCGCACCGGCCGGAACGCGGGCTGGCGCCATCTGGACTCGTTCGACGTGCTGGCAATGCCGGACCCCTGGGAGTACCCGTGGTTCGCTGCGTGGGACCTCGCCTTCCACACCATCCCGTGGGCACACCTCGATCCGGCCTTTGCCAAGTACCAGCTCCTCGTGTTGCTGCGGGAGTGGTTCCAGCATCCCAACGGAGCGCTGCCCGCCTACGAATGGAACTTCGACGACGTCAACCCACCCGTACACGCCCTGGCGGCGATCAGGGTATTCCTGATAGACGGCGCAAGAGATCTCGATTTCCTCGAGCGGGTCTTCCAGAAACTCCTGCTCAACTTCACCTGGTGGCTCAATCGACAGGATGCCGACGGCAACAACCTTTTCGCCGGTGGGTTCCTCGGCCTGGACAACATCAGTCCGGTGGACAGGTCCCACCTGCCAGCCGATATGCGACTCGACCAGGCCGACGGAACGGCATGGATGGGCTACTACTCGCTGGCCATGCTGACGCTGGCCGTTGCGTTGGCGGAGCGGGACAGGGTCTACGACGACATGGTGGTCAAGTTCCTCGAGCAGTCGGTGCAGATCATGGAGGCGCTGGAAGCTTCCGGTTGCTTCGACGCTGAGGACGGCTTCTTCTATGACCGGCTCAGTTACGCCTCTGGCGCCTCGGTCCCGATCAAGGTGCAGACCCTCGTCGGGGTGATCCCCGCACTGCCCGCCATCTCCGTGCCGGCGGGAACCATCGAGAGGCTCGAGCGGCTGCGCAAGCGGTTCGCCCGCAGGCTGGAACAGCGGGGTCGCAGCCAGATCTTGGACTGGCGCGTCCGCGGCACTGGGGAGAGCCGCCGGCTGCTGCTGTCCATCGTCTCGCCCGACCGGCTCGCGGCCGTGTTCGCCCACCTCTTCGACGAGGACGCCTTCTTGTCTCCGTATGGCCTGCGCTCGCTCTCCAGACAGCACGTGGAGCCGTACCGCGTTGCCGGCTTGCCGACCGCAACCATCGACTACGAGCCCGCCGAGTCCCGTACAGCGATGTACGGCGGCAATTCCAACTGGCGTGGACCCGTCTGGTTCCCCGTGAACTACCTGGTCATCCGGGCCCTGCTGCAGTACGACCGGTTCCTCGGGTCGGACTTCACGATCGAGTACCCGGTTGGATCCGGGCGGGAGGTCACGCTGCGCGAGGTCGCCAGTGACCTCGCCGACCGGCTGGTCAGCATCTGGCTGCCGGGCCCCGGCGGCCGCCGCCCCGTTTACGGAGGCGTGGAACGGATGCAGACCGACCCGGCGTGGAAGGACAATCTCTTGTTCTACGAGTACTTCCACGGGGACAACGGCGCGGGCCTGGGCGCCATGCATCAGACCGGCTGGACGGCGCTCGTGGCCGACCTGCTCCTCGATCCGCCCGCTCGCAGCGACAGGTTCGCCTTCGATAGGGACGCGGATGCCGGTGAACCTGGCTGAGGCAGCGAACCCGGTCGTCTACGAGATCAACACCTGGGCCTGGTTGGCGGCCGTCGGCGCCCGCGAGGGCGTCCGGGTGGATCTCGGCAACGTGCCCGACCGCTGCTGGGACGAGATCGCTGATCTGAAGCCGGACGCGGTCTGGCTGATGGGGGTGTGGCAACGAAGCCCGGCCGGCGTCGCGGTGGCCTTGTCGAACGCTGACTTGGTCGCGAGCTTCCGGGCGGCGCTGCCCGACTGGCGTCCGTCCGACGTCGTCGGGTCTCCCTACTGCATTCAGAACTACGTCGTGGACGACCACCTCGGTGGTCCGATGGGCTTGGCGACCGCGCGCCAGGCGCTCGCCGCGCGCGGGATCGGTCTTCTCCTCGACTTCGTGCCCAACCACGTGGCGCCTGATCACCCGTGGACGGCAAGCAGGCCCGAAATCTTCGTTGTCGGCACCGATGAGCAGTTGGACAACGATCCCGCCTCGTTTCTTCGGGTCGCCGGACGGGTCCTGGCGCGGGGGCGGGACCCCTACTTTCCTGCCTGGCCGGATGTCGTCCAGCTGAACGCGTTCGCGCCCGAATTGCGATCGCTGATGGCAGAGACGTTGATCGGGATCGCCCACCAGTGCGACGGCGTTCGGTGCGACATGGCCATGCTGGTCATGAACGACGTGTTCGCTCGCACCTGGGGTGGGGCGGTCGGCCCCGAGCCGGCCGCGGAGTACTGGCCGACCCTGATCGCCGAAGTACGGCGGGCGCGACCGGGTTTTGTCTTCATGGCCGAGTCCTACTGGGACCTGGAGTGGGAGCTACAGCAGCAGGGCTTCGATTACTGCTACGACAAGCGCCTCTATGACCGGCTGGTGCGGGGAGCGGCGTCTGAGGTTCGCTTGCACCTCCAGGCGGACCTCGGCTATCAGCGCGGCCTGGTGCGGTTCGTCGAGAACCACGACGAGCCGCGGGCCGCGCTCGCGTTCGGCTCTTCGCACTGGCAGGCGGCCGCCGTCACCGCTCTCACCCAACTTGGGATGCGGCTGATCCACCACGGCCAGGTCGAAGGCTGGACGGTTCACCTTCCGGTGTTCCTCGGCCGCTATCCGGAGGAACCGACGAACCCGGCGGTCGAGCGGTTCTACCGGACGCTCCTGCCGGTGCTGGCCGAGCCGGGCTTGCGGCGGGGACGGTGGCGGTTGTGCGAGCTTTCCGGTTGGCCCGGAGACGCCAGGTACGACAACCTGGTCGCATGGTGCTGGCGAGGCGAGCCGGGGTGGCTGATCGTGGTCAACCTGAGCGAGAGTGCCGCGACTGGGCTGGTACGCGTCCAATGGTCGGACCTTCGCGGTCGTCGCTGGACCCTTGTCGACCCGACGCAGCAGGTCAGGTTCGATCGCGCTGGAGACGACCTGGTCGACGGGATGTACGTTGAGCTAGCCGCTTGGGGCTGGCATCTCTTCCGCGTCGAGCCGCACACAGACGATCCGCCATAGTCAGGGCGGTAGCAGAATCTTCAACAAGAGATCGAACACCTACCTCGATGGAGTCAAGACCGTGGCTCAGACCTCACAGACATCGCCCCAGTCGAAGGCGCTTCGACAGGTGCTCGCCCCGTTGGCGCTTGCGCAGTTCATCTGCAGCTTCGCCGGCTCCAACATGAACGTCATGATCAACGACATCAGCGAGGACCTGGACACGACGGTGCAGGGTGTGCAGGTCGCGATCACCATATTCCTGCTCGTGATGGCCGCGTTGATGATCCCCGGTGGCAAGCTGACCGACCGCTATGGCCGCAAGCGGTTGTTCATCATCGGACTGGTGGTCTATGGGGTAGGTGCCCTCTTGAGCGCAGTGTCACCCGGCTTGGGCGTCCTCATCCTCGGCAACTCGATCCTGGAGGGCGTTGGCACCGCGCTGCTGATTCCGCCGGTCTACATCCTGACCACACTGCTGTTCACCGATCTCACGTCCCGGGCCCGTGCGTTCGGTGTGATCAGCGCGTTGGGAGGGATCGGTGCAGCCGCAGGCCCGCTCATCGGGGGTTTGATTGCCTCCGCGATCAGCTGGCGAGCAGCCTTCGTGTTCCAGGCCCTCATCATCGTGGTGATCGTCCTGCTGAGTCGGAGGATCTCTGACC
>JBKPNA010000459.1:0-5850 GCA_046765695.1 Actinomycetota bacterium
CCACCTCGACCTATGTGCAGGACGGGGTAGGGGAGGCACGCGGGGGATATGAGTACTCGCGTTCCGCCAATCCGACCCGGACAGCGCTCGAAGAGTGCATGGCCGCCCTGGAGGGAGGCCGTCACGGGTTCGCCTTCGCGAGCGGTCTGGCAGCCGAGGACACCCTGCTGCGGACGATCGCCGGGCCCGGCAGCCACTTCCTGGTGCCGCACGACGCGTATGGCGGCACCTTCCGGCTGTTCACCAAGGTGCACCAGCGGTGGGGAGTCACCGCAGACCCGGCCCCGTTGGCCGACCTGGCGGCGGTCGAGGCTGCGATCTCGCCCGGGGTTACCAGAGCCGTCTGGATCGAGAGCCCGACCAACCCGCTGCTGGCCATCGCCGACATTGCGGCGATCGCCGACCTGGCTCATGCCGCGGACGCCTTGGTCGTCGTGGACAACACGTTCGCCAGCCCCTATCTGCAGCAGCCGCTCGCGCTCGGAGCGGACGTGGTCATTCACTCCACCACGAAGTACTGCGGCGGACACTCCGACGTGGTCGGTGGCGCCATGGTGGTCAATGACGACGACCTCGCCGAACGGATCCGCTTCCATCAGAACGCCATCGGCGGAGTGGCGAGTCCCTTCGACTCGTGGCTGGTGCTGCGCGGCTTACGCACGCTGTCGATTCGGATGGATCGGCACTGCGACAACGCCGAGCAGGTCGCGACCTTTCTGGCCGACCACCCACGCGTCCCGCACGTGTACTTCCCGGGCCTGCCCAGTCATCCGGGCCACGACCTGGCCAAGCGGCAGATGCTTCGCTTCGGCGGCATGGTGAGCTTCACCGTTGCCGGCGGGGAAGCTGCCGCTCTCGAGGTGTGCCGGCGGACCAAGGTGATCACGCTGGGGGAGTCCCTTGGTGGGGTGGAGTCGCTGATCGAGCACCCGGCCCGGATGACCCACGCATCAGTCTCGGGCACCCAGCTGGAGGTGCCGGACGACCTGATCCGGCTGAGCGTCGGGATCGAGGACATCGGCGACCTGATCAAGGACCTGGACCATGCACTCGACTTGTAGTCCGGCTCGCGCCCGGTCGGGCGCTGAAGCTTCTGTCTTCCTCCCGCGCGCGAACGGCGAGGCCGGAGGCGGGCTGCTCGGGTTGGGCCGTTCTTGCTTGGTCGTCCAGACAGAACCGCGCGCCCTCCCTACCCGACGCTCGCCGGAATTGTCGTCCGGCTCACGCCCAGACGGTGCGTACGGCCGGGTAACGGTCCAGCAGGGCGCTGACGCAGTCGCTGGTCCAGCAGGCCCTCTTCATCTCAGCCAGCAGCAGGCGGGTAACCTCGCCGCGGTCGAAGGTCGGGCTGGAGCCCCCGGGTGGCACGGGATCGCCCCTCGAGTCGTGAAGCAGCAGGAAGCCGCCGGTGTGCAGCGCCGAGAACGCGCGCGCGGCGACATCGGCGGCCGGGGCGTCCTGCCAGTCCCGTGCCCACGCGGTCCACAGCACGACCTCGAGGCCACTGATCCGGGTACCGACGGCTTGAGCCAAGGTCTGCGCGCCGTACGCCGGCCGGAACAGCCTCACCGGCTGCCCGGTCAGCTGCTCCAGTCGGCGCCTGCCGCGGCGGATCCTTCGTAAGGCCTCCCTGACCGGCAGCGTGGTGAGCCGGGTGTGGTCCTCACCGTGCAGCGCCACCTCATGACCGTCTGCGACGATCCTGCGGATCAGGTCGGGATGCTGTGCAGCCCGGTCCACCAGCACGAAGAAGGTGGCCCGGACGCCGGCCTCGGCCAGGGCGTCCAGCACGCCAGGTGTCCTCCTGGGGTCGGGGCCGTCGTCGTAGCTGAGTGCCACCACCCGCTCGCCGGTCGCGACGCACGCCACCGAGCTCAGCGGGATCAGGACGCGTCGGCCCCCGCGCAGCAGCGCATCCGGAACCGGCAGCGGACGTTCGCCGCTCTCGTACTCGCAAACATAGCGGCGGCGGACGAGAACCGCACCTGGCGTCGGCACGGCCCCGCAGTCTAGGGGATAGGTCCTCGGGGCTGGCATTTCGCGCGGACCTCGTCCAAATACGTGCAACATCCACCGGGTTATGCGTCCGACGGGTCAAGATGGTGACCACTCGGGGAGCAAGGAGCCCATGGTCCAGTCGAGGCCTGAAGAGGGGGACGGGATGGCCGCGGCTTTGAGCGTCGTCATCGCGTGCAAGAACGTCGCCCACACGATCGGTGTCCAGCTGCAGGCGCTGGCGAAGCAGCGCATCGACCTCGGCTGGGAAGTGCTGCTGTGTGACAACGGATCTGTCGACGACACCGTCGCCGTCGCCAAGCGGTATCAGGACAAGGTTCCCGGACTGCGGATCGTTCCGGCTGGCGAACGGCGCGGCCCGGCGTACGCCCGGAACGTCGGAGCGGCAGAGAGCACGGCTCGGTGGCTTGCCTTCGTCGACGGCGACGACGAGGTGGCGGCCGACTGGCTGCCCGCGATGGTTGCGGGGCTGCGGAGGCATGACCTGATTGCCGGTCGGTTCGAGGCCAGCCGGCTGAATTCGCCGTCGGCCCTGCGCTCCCGCCAGCTGGACCAGGACACAAAGCTCCAGTACTCACCGTTCGGGCTGCCGCTGCCGCATGCCGGCGGCGGTAACCTCGGCGTCTCCCGGGCGGTCTTCGACGAGGTGGGTGGCTTCGACGAGACGCTGGGGTGCCTGGAGGACACCGACTTTTGCTGGCGGGTACAGCTGGCGGGGTACCCGCTGGTGTTCTGGCCCGACGCCGTGGTGCATGTCCGGCTGCGGTCGTCGATGAGGGGAATGTGGGCCCAGGGCAAGGCGTACGGGTCGGCTGCCGCCGTGCTCGACGCCCGGTATCGCGGCACGTCGACCGCTGCCACAACGGTGGACCTGACAGGACCGGGGGTGGATCGGCGCCCTGCGCTAGCCCGCCGGCTGGCGACGCTCGCAGGATACGCGCGACATCCCGGCCGGCTGATCTGGCAGGCAGGGTGGTACGTCGGTCATCGGACGTCGCGGCGATCGGTCAGCTTTGAGCGGGGAGCGCCCAGTTGATCGGCTGACCGCCCTGGCGTACCAGCAGCTCGTTCGCCCGGCTGAACGGTCGGGAGCCGAAGAAGCCGGACCGGGCTGACAGCGGGGACGGATGGGCACTGGCAATGTGGGGGACCGGACCGAGCATCGGGATCAGTGATTGCGCGTCCCGGCCCCAGAGGATCGCCACCAGCGGTCCGCCGCGGGCGGCCAGCGCCTGGATGGCGCAGGCGGTCACGTCCTCCCAGCCACGACCACGGTGGGAGCCCGACCGGCCGGGTTGCACCGTGAGCACTCGGTTGAGCAGCAGCACGCCCTGGTCGAACCATGGTGTCAGGTCGCCGTTGGCGGCCGGCGGAATGCCGAGATCAGCCTGCAGCTCCGCGTAGATGTTCTGCAGCGAAGCTGGAATCGGGCGGACCTCTGGTGCAACGGAGAACGACAGCCCGACCGGGTGCCCGGGAGTGGGGTAGGGATCCTGCCCGACGATCAACACCCGAACCCCACCTAGCGGCCGGGTGAACGCGCGCAGCACGTGAGAACCGGCGGGCAGATAGCTCCGGCCGGCGGCCAGCTCCGCCCGCAGGAACTGGCCCAGCCCCGTGATGGTGCCGGCCACCGGGGCCAGCGCCGTCGCCCAGTCCGGGCAGACCAGCTCACTCAGAGACCGCTGGCTCACCGCTTCTCCTCTCTGCCGGCGCCACCGGCTCCCGCGGCATCCGGATCGACAGTCCGGCGGCAATGATCATCAGTCCGGCACCCGCCCCGAACGCCACCGGGTAGGACACCACATCGGCCAGGAACCCGGCCACCAGGGGCCCGATGATCGCACCGATGTCGGAGCACATGGAGAAGGCGGCGACCGCGGTGCCGGAGCGCCCGCCACCGGTGGCATCGCCGACCGCCGCTGCCGGGGCGGTGCCGAGAAACGCCGAAGCCACGCCGTACACACACAGCGCCACGATGAGCAACCAGATGTTGGGCGCGAGGGGCACCGCCATGATGGAGATGGCCGCGCCGACCCCGGCGCCGATCATCGCCGGCCGGCGACCGACTGTGTCCACGAACCGGCCGGCAGGTCCGACCGCGATGGTCTGGGCAACCGCGGCGATGGCAAAGGCGGCCCCAGTCCACCAGGTGGGGCGGTTCAGCACCTCGACGACCAGTACCGGCACGAGAGAGGACCGTACGCCGAAGGAGGTCCAGCCCTGGGCCAGGTTGGTGGCGCACGCGGCCTGGTACCGCGAGTCCCGGGCGACCTTCCGGAACGTCGTCCGCGCTGCTTGCGGCTCCTCCGGCCGGATACCTCGAGAGTGCAGCATCACCAGCCCGACCGTGCCGGCAACGGCAAGGGTGCCGGCGTAGAAGAAGAACGGTGCGGTCAGTGCGATGGCCGACAGCAGCCCACCGACGGCCGGGCCGGCCATGCCGCCGATCAGGAAGCCTGCTTGGAAAACACCGGCCGCCCGTCCACGCAGGCCGGCCTCGACAGAGCCGAGCAGCAAGGTGAACGCCGAGACCGTGAACATGGCCGAGCCGATGCCGCCCACCCCGCGGAGCACGAGCAACTGCTCGTACGACTGCGAGATGCCGGCCAGGCCGCTGGAGACCGCGACGATGAAGATCCCGGTCGACATCACGATCCGCTCACTCCAGTGCTCGATCAGCTTGCCGCACAGCGGGCTGGACACCAGGCGCATCAGCGCGAACGCCGAGATCACCGCCCCGACCTGCAGGTTGCCGACACCGAAACTGCGTGCGAACACCGGAAGCACCGGCACCAGCACGCCGAACCCGACTGCGACACAGAATGCGATCAGGCCGAGCACGTACACCTCACGCGGGAGCGAGAGGCGGGTCCGAATCCGGCTGCGGAGCCCGTTCACCCGGTTGGCGGGGTCTGCTGGGGTCGCTCCCCGGAGTCGTCCACGCGCCCTGCCCACCGGGACAGTGTGCCCCACTGGCGCTCGGTCAGCTCGGACGTTCCGTGCCGTCCGCTACCGTTGACAGCGTTGGTGATGCGTCAGCCGGACCGCCACGGTGGTCGTGCAGGAGGCATGGGTGGGACTTACCGACGGGATCCGTAGCCGGATGGCCCGACGGCGGGGGCGTTGGACCTACGGCGCGCTGGAGGAACCGGCGCCCGCCCCAACCGATGCACCGGTCCCAGACCCGGCGCCGAAGAGCCCGCCCGAGCCGCCGAAGCTCGACGGCCAAACCGGGCAGCCAGGGCCAGTAGTCACCCATGACCCGGCGGAGACCAAGCCGGACTCCGAAGTGGCGGTGGCCACCACCACGACGCCGGAGTTCGACCAGGCGGTGCCCCGCGGGCTGCAGGTCGCCGCCGCCTGGTCCTGGCGGGTGCTGCTGGTCGTTGCCCTGTTCGGCTTGCTCGGGTGGCTGGCGCGCTACCTGTCCGAGGTCGTCGTCCCAGTGATGGTTGCCATCCTGCTGGCGGCGCTGCTCTCCCCGGTCGCCAGCCGGCTGCGGATATGGGGTCTGCACCGCGCGGCGGCGACCGCGGCGACGGTCCTTGGTGGGCTGGCTCTCATCGCCGGTGCCTTGATCCTGATCGGCACCCAGATCGCCGGTCAGGCCGCAACCCTCTCGATCAACGTGGTCCAAGGCTTCAACCAGCTGCTGGACTACCTGCGCAACGGTCCGCTGCCGATCAACGACAGCTTGCTGAACTCCAGCGACTGGGGTGACCGGATCCAGGACTTCCTGACTAACAGCCAGAGCACGATCGCCACGTACGCCGCCGAGATCGGGACGCAGGTCGGACACTTCCTTGCCGGGTTCGCGATCACCATCTTCAC
>JBKPNA010000460.1:0-5896 GCA_046765695.1 Actinomycetota bacterium
GCCTTGTGCGGGGAGACGGCTGGTGGCCCGAGGTGCGCGGTGCGCGGTGCGCTAGAACTGCTCGTTCGGGTGGTAGATGCCCCAGACGTCTCGGAGCGCGTTGCACACCTCGCCCACAGTCGCCCGCAGGGCAAGCGCCGCTTTCAGCGGCGGCAGCACGTTCGCCGTTCCCCGGGCCGCCTCCCGCACCTGCTCCAGGGCTGCGGCGACGGCGGCGCCGTCCCGTTCCGCACGGAGCCGGGCCAGCCGCGAACACTGGGCCGCCTCGATGGCCGGGTCCACCCGAAGGGGCTCGTACGGGTCCTCCTCGTCCAGCACATAGCGGTTGACCCCGACGACGATCCGCTCACCGCGGTCGACCTCGCGGGCCACCTGATAGGCGGAGCGCTCGATCTCCGCCTTCTGGAAACCCGCCTCGATCGCGGCAACCGCGCCGCCCCGGTCCTCGACGGCCGTCATCAGCGTTCCGATCGCCTCCTCGAGATCGTCGGTCAGCGACTCGACGGCGTACGAGCCGGCCAAGGGGTCGACGGTGTTGGTGACATCTGTCTCGTACGCCAGCACCTGTTGGGTGCGCAGCGCCAGCCGGGCCGACTTGGGAGTGGGCAGGCCGATCGCCTCGTCGAAGGCGTTGGTGTGCAGCGACTGGGTCCCGCCAAGCACGGCAGCCAGCGCCTGCACCGTGACCCGGACCAGGTTGACCTCGGGTTGCTGGGCCGTCAACTGGACGCCGGCGGTCTGGGTGTGGAAGCGGAGCATCGATGACCGAGGATCAGCTGCGCCGAACCGCTCCTTCATCAGCCGCGCCCAGATCCGCCGCGCAGCCCGGAACTTCGCCACCTCCTCCAGGAAAGTCGTCCGGGAGACGAAGAAGAACGACAGCCGCGGTGCGAAGTCGTCCACCGCCAACCCCGCATCCAGCGCCGCCTGGACGTACGCGATCCCGTTGGCGAGGGTGAACGCGACCTCCTGCGCCGGCGTCGCGCCCGCCTCTGCCATGTGGTAGCCGGAGATCGAGATGGTGTTCCAGCGCGGCAGGTGTTCGGCGCAGTACGCGAAGGTGTCGCTGACCAGGCGCAGCGAGGGTACCGGCGGATAGATGTAGGTGCCCCGGGCGATGTACTCCTTCAGCACGTCGTTCTGGATGGTGCCGGTCAGCCGGGCCGGGTCGACGCCCTGCTCCTCGGCCACCAGCTGATACAGCAGCAGCAGCACGGCCGCCGGGGCATTGATCGTCATCGACGTGGACACCTCGCCCAACGGGATCCCGGCGAGCAGCGCCCGCATGTCATCCAGCGAGTCGATCGCCACCCCGACTTTGCCCACTTCACCGGCGGCCAGCGTGGCGTCGGAGTCCATCCCCATCTGGGTGGGCAGGTCGAATGCGACCGACAGCCCTGCGGTGCCGTGAGCGATCAGCTCCAGGTAGCGGGCGTTGGACTCGGCGGCGGTGCCGAACCCCGCGTACTGGCGCATCGTCCAGGGCCGGGTGGTGTACATGGTGGGATGCACGCCGCGGGTGTAGGGGAACTTCCCCGGCTCCCCGAGGGCGACGGCCGGATCGAAGTCGGCCAGGTCCCCGGGCCCGTACGCCGGCTTGACCGGCGTGCCGGACTCCGTGTAACGGCCGGGGTCGGTTTCCTCGGGGTGCTCGCTCATTCCGAGGGCAGGATAAGGCTCGGGACTGTGCGCAACAGCACTCCCGCTCCGGGCGCACAGCCGCAGAGCCGGGATTCGGCCTAGGCGGGCGCCTTCACCACCAGCACCGGTACGGCGCCGAGGATCAGCGTCTGGGTGACACTGCCAAGCAGGAACTTCCCGACCGGCGACCGGCGGCGAGCGCCGATGATCAACAACCTGGCGTCGGCCTTCCTGGCCAAGTCCAGGATGCTCGCGGCCACATCCTCCTGCGCGGTGGCGAGGTGCAGCTGCCACCCGACACCCGATACGCCGACGTCAGTGAAGGCAGACTCCACCTCCGCCTCGAGACTGGTCCGGTACGCCTCCTGGACGTCCAGATCGAGGGACTCCACCACATGAAGCACGGCCAGGTCCGTGTCCCGGAGGCGCGCCTCCCGCGCAGCCTCCTGCAGCGCGAGAGTCCGGGTGGCCGAGGACGCCTGGTGAGCGACGGCAACGGTCATGCGAATGCCTCCTGCTTCGTGATCTTGTCTGACCTGACGGCTTCGACCGCATCGCCGAAGTGCTTGCCGATCAGCCGCAACGCCTTGTCCCGCTGCCGCTCGCTCACCCCGCGGGCGTCCTCCTCGAAGCCGAACACGCAGCTGGAGATCACCCCGTCGAAGCCGGCGGAGGCGAGAGCGGCGAAGACCGCATCGAAATCGACCTCGCCCTTGCCCATCTCCATGTGCTGGTGCACCCGGGCGGGATTGCCGGGCGGGTTGGAGATGTAGCGGAGCCCGCTGGAGGCGGTGTGGTCCCAGGCATCGGCCAGGTGGACGTAGCGCACCAACTCCTGGGCGGCCTGGATCACCGCGGCGGGGCTGTGCCGCTGATGGAAGCAGTGCGGCGCGCAGTAGAGGAAGCCAATCCAGTCCTTGTTCAGCCCCCGGATCAGATTGACCGCCTCGATGCCGTCCTCGATGAAGTCGTCCGGGTGTGGTTCGAGGATCAGTTGCAACCCCTCGGCCTCGATCATCGGCAACAGCTCGTCCAGCGACTTGAGGAACAGCGCCTCGGCGATCTCAGGCGACTCCGGCCGGCCGTTGAACTCCGAGTTGATGATCTCCACCCCGAGGTCCACGGTGATCTGGATGATCCGTTTCCAGGCGCGTACGGCGTACTGCCGCTGCTCCTCGTCCGGACCGGACCAGTGCTGCAGCGGCAGCACAGAGGCGATGCCCACCCCGGCGTCGGAGGTGATCTTCTTGAGTTTCTTGACCCCGGCGTCATCGATCCGCGGATAGCGGAAGAATGGGATGAAGTCGGCCTTGGGTGACAGCTCCATCCAGTCATAGCCCAGGCCGGCCACGATGTCCGGCAGCTCGTACACCGAGCTGGTGGCGTAGAACATCTGCGGGTCCAAGGCGAGCCTCATCGCCGTGCTCCTTCCAGGTCGTGGGCCGGATCGGTCAGGTTCGCCGTTGCCGGCGGCTGCATGGCCACGGTGACTTTCTGGCCGGAGCGGAGCGCTTGAACGCCGGCTTCGCAGACCGCGACGGCAGCGTATCCGTCCCAGGCGCCGGGACCATCGATGCCACCGCTGCGAGCAGCGTCGACCCAGCGCTGCAGCTCGGTGTCATAGGCCTGACCGAACCGCTCCACGAAGTTGGCGGTCATCCGCCCGCCCCAACGGCCGTCGGCTGTCCTGGACTGCAGCTTCTGGTCCAGGCCGATGACCGCCGAGCCGCGCTCGCCGACGACCTCGCTGCGCACCTCGTACGCAACGCCGGTCCGGACGTAGATCTCGTCGATCACCAGCCGGCCGGACTCGGTCTCGAAGATCACCAGCATCGGGTCGCGGATCGCGGCCGGTGCAGCCGACGTGGCCACTCCGTTGAGGATCTGCACACTCGTCAGTTCCTCACCAAGCAGGAATCGAGCCACGTCGACCTCATGGACGACAGAATCGCGAATCATGTACTCGGAGTCGAAGAAGTCCGGCACGGCCGGATTGCGATGGGTCAGGTGCATCAGCAACGGGTTGCCCAGATCCCCCGAGTCAATCAGCTCCTTCAGGGCTACGTACTCGGTGTCGAACCGGCGCATGAAGCCGACCGTGATCAGCCGCTCACTCATCGCGGCTTCCTTCTGCACGATCGCGTACGCCGATGCGACATCGGTGGTCAACGGCTTCTCGCACAGCACCGGCTTACCGGCGTCGAGGCAGGCATTGACCTGGTCCTGATGCGCGCTACCCGGGGTGGCGATGAGCACCGCGTCCCCCTCCGGGTCGTTGATCGCGTCAACCGGGTCGTCGACCACTCGAGCCCCGATCTCAGCAGCGAGCGCCTGAGCCTTGTCTCCGAACACATCGCTCACCACCGTTACCCGGGCGCCATGAATCCGGCTGCTCAACGCCTTCGCGTGGAAGGCCCCCATCATTCCGGCACCCAGGAGCGCGACTCGAAGGTCGGAGCTCGGGCTCAGGGCGCTCATCGTGTCTCCTCCCTCTTTCGGAAACCGGTCACAGACGACACGGATTCAGTGCGGATCCCTGTCGTTTGTGACCGGTTTCGTGAGGAATCAGTCATCAGCGCTGCGCGAGCTCGTGCGACAGCTCGGTGAGCTCGTCCCCACCGGCCATCTGCCGGGTGAGCTCGTCGAGGCTGACGTCGCTGCGCTTCTTGTCCAGGACCGTCTGGCCCAGTTTCAGGATGATGAAGTGGTTGCCGACCAGGTAGGCGTGGTGCGGGTTGTGGGTGATGAAGACCACTCCGAGACCGGCGTCGCGGGCCGCGGCGGTGTACTTCAGCACGACCCCGGACTGCTTGACGCCGAGGGCTGCGGTGGGCTCGTCCAGGATCAGCACCCGGGCCCCGAAGTAGACGGCCCGGGCGATGGCGACGCACTGTCGCTGGCCGCCGGACAACTCCCCGATGGGTTGGTCGATGTCCTTGACCACGATGCCCATCTTGCGGAGCTCGTCGTCGGCGATCCGCTTCATGTCGTTCACCTTGAGGCTGGACAGTGGGAACCTCGACCCCACCATCTCAGACCCGAGGAAGAAGTTCCGCCACACCTCCATCAGACTGACCACAGCCAGGTCCTGGTAGACCGTCGCGATGCCGTGGCTCAGCGCGTCGCGGGGGGAGGAGAAGTTGACCGGAGCTCCGTCGACCTTGAGAACGCCCTCGTTGTGAGGGTGCAGGCCGGAGATGATCTTGATCAGGGTCGACTTGCCCGCGCCGTTGTCACCCAGCACACAGGCGACCTCACCGGCGTTGACCGTCAGGTTGATTCCGCGGAGAGCCCGAATCGCGCCGTAGGTCTTGCCGACGTTGTCCATCTCGACGAGCGGCTCGCCCTTGTGCAGGGTGGCGTCTGCGTGTTCAGCGATGGTGTCGGTCATCTCAACCCACCTTTCTCGTTGTCGAAAGCCTCTTGACGTACAGGTTCACGACCACGGCGAGCAGCAGCATCACGCCGAGGAAGGCCTTGAACCAGTTGGGGTCCCAGCCGGCGTAGACGATGCCGAGGCTGGTCATGCCGAAGATGAACGCTCCGATCGCCACGCCGAGGCTGTTGCCGTAGCCACCGGTCAGCAGGGTGCCACCCACCACCGCGGCGATGATGTAGAGGAACTCGTTGCCGACACCGTTGTTGGCCTGCAGGGTGTTGAACCGGTAGAGGTAGTGCATGCCGGCGAACCAGGCCAGGAACGCCACCGTCATGAACAGGCCGATCTTCACCCGGGTGACCGGCACGCCGACCGCGCGGGCCGAGGCGGCGTTGCCGCCGACGGCGTAGATCCAGTTGCCGATCTTGGTGCGCTGCAGGATGTAGGCCGACAGCACCGCGAAGACTATCCACCAGATCACGGTGATGGACAGTTGCACCGACCCGATCTGGAAGATGTGGGCGAAGATGAAGTTCAACGCCGCATAGCCGTCCATCTGGTTGATGTTCGGCGACGACACCGAGCCGGTGACCAGCTTGGTGACGCCCAGGTTGGCCCCCTGGAGCACGAAGAAGGTGCCGAGGGTGATCAGGAACGATGGGATTCCTGTCCGCATCACCAAATAGCCGTTGAGGAACCCGACGGCCAGGGCGAAGACCAACGACAGGAGAGCGCCAACCCACAGGTTGATGCCGAGCTGGTAGCAGAACATGCCGTTGAGCAGACCGGCCGAGAACACCAGTACGCCTGCGGACAGATCGAACTCCCCGCCGATCATCAGCATGCCAACCGCCACCGAGACGATGCCGATGGTGG